>DATEUS010000150.1:0-11304 GCA_035282985.1 Candidatus Acidiferrales bacterium | reverse complement strand
TGACCCACAGCGACCTGCGGCGCGCCTTCGACCACAGCGCCGCCGTGGTTCTCCCCGCCGAGCCCAGTCAGGGCACCTTGATACCGGCCGCGTCCACCGAATCACCCTCCCAGCCATTCCACCTCGACGTTGTCTTCCCCGTTCTGCATGGCACTTTCGGCGAGGACGGCACTGTGCAGGGGTTGCTGGAGCTGGCCGACATCCCCTACGTCGGCGCGGGCGTGCTGGGCTCGGCCGTGGGGATGGATAAGGACGTGCAGAAACGGCTCTTCCGGCAGGCGGGCCTCCCGGTGGCGGACTACCTTGCCGTGCGCCGCCAGGAGTGGGACACGAGCCGGAAGGCGGTGTTGCGGGCGGCGCGTCGCTTGCGTCTCCCCGTGTTCGTCAAGCCGGCGAACCTGGGCTCCTCGGTGGGCATCAGCAAAGTCAGCCGGTGGGCGGCGTTGCCGGAAGCGATGGAGCATGCCTTCGAGTTCGATAAGAAGGTGCTGGTCGAGCAGGGCATCACCGGGCGGGAGGTTGAGGTCTCGGTACTGGGCAACGAGGAGCCCAAGGCCTCGCTCCCCGGCGAGGTCATCCCGGCGCGGGAGTTTTACGACTACACCGCCAAGTACCTCGAAGAGTCCACTCGCTTCGTCGTCCCGGCCAAGCTTACCCCGCGGCAGACGCGACGCTTCCAGGAATTGGCCGTGGCCGCCTTCCGCGCCACTGAGTGTGAGGGGATGGCCCGGGTCGACTTCCTGCTCAGCCGGCGCTCGGGGAAAATCTACATCAGCGAGCTCAATACCATCCCCGGTTTCACCGCCATCAGCATGTACCCGAAACTCTGGCAGGCCAGCGGGCTGTCCTACAGCGAACTGGTCGACCGCTTGATCGAGTTGGCCCTCGAGCGCCACCGGGAAAAGAGCCGCCGGCGCTTTTCCGTCGAGCTGCCTCGCCAGCGCGGCGGCGTGATGAAAGAGTAGGCAGCCGCCGCCTGCGGCCTCATTTACACAGCTTGCCTTTCTTGCTAGCCTTTTCTTGGGGCAAATTGACGGTGCGGCTCTCTGCCGCCGCCCCGTCTGAGGAAAACGCTTAGCCATGGCCGTCTCATTACTGGAACCGGAACAGTTACCACCCCCCAACCCCTGGCCCAAGCGCATTGCCGTAGCCGCGGTGGTGCTGGCGGTCGTCGCTGGTGTGCTCTACTTTCAGTTTCGCTACTACGCCGAGGAGGCGTTGGTCGAGAGCTTTATGGACGCCCTGGTGGCGGGCGATTACCAGCGCGCCTATCAGATCTGGAACCCCATGCCGACCTACACCTACGAGAATTTTCTGGAGGATTGGGGTGAAACCACGTCTTACGGGCGCATCCGCCGCTACGAGATTGTCGATGTGCGCGCGGCCGGCGGGATGTTGTTGCGGGTTCCGGTCGAAGGCGGCGAACAGCGACGCACGCTGCATGTTGGGGGAAAGAGTTCAGGGGTGGTGGTGAGCGTGCGCCTGAACGGCCAGGAGCCGCCCGTGCGGCTCTGGGTGGAAACCGACCCGCCCCGCCTCTCCTTCCCGCCTTTCTAGTTTCCCCTCTTAAGGCTGGCGAGCAGTTCTTCCGGGGTGCAGACCGCCGTCCCCAGCTTGCTCACCACTACGCCGGCGGCAGCGTTGGCCAAAGTGGCGGCTTCCTGCCCGGTGGCGCCTGCGACCAGCGCCAGCGTCAAGGTGCTGAGCACGGTGTCGCCGGCGCCGGTGACGTCGAAAACTTCCCAGGGCCGGGTGCGCACGGCGGCAATGCGTTCGGCGTTGGCAGCGCCGGGGACTTTCTCGAACACGACCATGCCCTGGGCGCCGCGGGTGATGATCAGTGTGCCGCAGGGGAAGCGCGCCGTCAGGTGGCCGCCGACGAGTTCGAGTGAGCGGTCGTCAGTGATCTTCCGCCCGGCCAGCTCCTCCGCCCGGCGTTGGTTGAGCAGAATCAGTCTCACCGCTGGCTCGAACCGCCGCGCCTTTTTCAGGTCGACGAAGACCGGCAGCCTGCGTGCGGCGCAGGTGGCTAGTAGTTCTGCCAGCAAGGTCTCGGTCAGCACGCCTTTGTCATAGTCGGAGAGCACAACAGCATCGAGACGCGGCGCCGCCCGCCAGAAGGCGCTCAGGAGCTGCTGCTCCACCCGGGCGTGGAGCGGGTGGGTGGCTTCCCAGTCGGCGCGGACCACGTGCTGGTGGTCGGCGATGATGCGGGTCTTGACGGTGGTAGGCCGGCTCGAATCGCGCAGCAGGCCAGCCGCGGCCGCGCGCAGTCCGCGAAGCTCAGCGCGGATTGAATCGCCGGCGGCGTCGCGTCCGACGACTCCAAAGACTGCCGGGCGTGCCCCCAGTCCCGCCAGGTTGGCGACCACGTTCCCGGCACCGCCCAGGTGCAGTGTCTCCGGCTCGTTCACCTCCACCACCGGCACCGGCGCTTCCGGCGAGATGCGGCTGACGCTGCCGCGAATAAAGTGGTCGAGCATGAAGTCGCCCACCACTGCCACACGCCGGCCGCGGAAGCGCCGCACCAGCAGGCGCAGACGAGTTGGGGAGAGCGCTGCCATCAACTGACTCCCGTTGTGACCGGCGTCAGCAGCCGCTCCACCGCCGCGCGCACCTGCTCCAGCGAGATGGACAGGATGCACTCCGGCTGGGCGAAAGCGTAGCAGCGGTCGCCCCGGCAGGGGTTGCAGGGATAATAGTTCTGCACGATGGCGTGTGGGGCGCGCCAGGGGTGCCAGAGGCTCGAATCCGAGGAGCCGTAGAGCACCACCGCCGGTCGGCCCAATGCCGCCGCGATGTGCGCCGGGCCGCTATCGTTGCCGATGAAGAGTGTTGCGCCCGCAATCAACGCCACCAGCTCGGGCAGGCCCAGCGAATCCAGCCGGTTCAGGGCCTTTCCCGCTGCGTGGGCTACGGCGTCCAGCTTTCGTCCTTCCCCCGGCCCGCAGGTGAACACCGGCGCCAGTCCATACTCGTCTTCCAGCAGGCGGGCGAGCTCGGCGTAGCGCTCGAAAGGCCACTCCTTGGTGAAAAAGTTGGCCACCGGATGCAGTACAGCGTAGCGGCTGCCCGGGCGGACGCCGCGCGTCGCCAACGCCTGCGCTACTGCCGCCTGTGCCTCCGCCTGGGGAAACAACTGCAGCGGAGGAATCTCGCCTTGCGGCAGGCCGGCGGCGTAGAACGGTGCCAGTTGCGCCTCCACCGTGTGCAGGCGGTTGCGGCCGAACAGTTGGCCAGTATCGGGCGTGCGCAGGGTATAGAGAAAACCGAAACGAAAGTGCCCGAAGCCGATGCGGTGGGGAGCGCCACTGGCCCACGTCAGCAGAGCGCTCAGCGTACCTCCGTGCAGGTTGAAGCAGGCGGTGAAGCGCCGGCGCCGCAGTCGGGCGGCGATACCGGCAATGGCAAAGGGCGCCGCTGCCCCGGCGGGGTTGAACGCAATCACTTCTTCGAGGTCGGGGTTGCCGGCCAAGATGGGCGCAAAACCGTCGTAGACCAGCACAGACAGGCGCAGATCCGGCCGCCACTGTTTGAGAGCGCGGAAGGCCGGCGTGGCCAGCAGCAGGTCGCCCAGCGAGCGCAGCCGGATGACCAGCAGGCGCGAGCCCTCGGGCAGCGAGGGCAGCAGGGAATCGGATGCGTCGCGCCGCCAGCCCATCTCCGGCTAGGACTCGATACGGGCTTCATCCACCAGCATGACGGGGATGTCGTCCCGGATGGGATAAATGCGGCGGCAGGTGGCGCAGCGCAGGCCCTGTTGGTTCGCGGTCGGCGTCACCGGAGTCTTGCACACGGGGCAGACCAGGATTTTGAGCAGCTCGGGATCCACAGCCACAGCCTTAACCTCTTTTGCAGTGGACTGCTCGCACTCTAGCATCCGCAAAGAGATTTGGCAACGCGCAGGCCGGTCTCGGCCTGACCGTCAGGGAGTGTGCTAAGATGACGTGCGCAGCAATCCCCGGGGAAAAGACGATGGCAGCGCGGATTCTCAACGGAACCGACATCGGCCGGCAAATCCAGGAAGAATTACGGCAGCAGGTTGAGGAGATGAAGCGAGCCGGCATCACTCCCGGCCTGGCCGCTGTGCTGGTCGGCGACAACCCCGCCTCCGAGGTTTATGTGCGCAACAAGATCAGCGCTTGCGAAGACCTGGGGCTCTACAGCGAAAAAATCACCCCACCGGCCGGCATCAGTACCCGCGCGCTGCTGGCCGAGATTCGGGAACTGAATCGCCGCCCGGAGATCGACGCCATCCTGGTGCAGTTGCCCTTGCCCCCGCAGGTGGACGCGCAGGAGATCCTGCTGGCCATCGATCCCGCCAAGGACGTGGATGGCTTCCATCCCATGAATGTCGGAGCGCTGGTCAGCCAGCGCCCGGGCCTGCGCCCCTGCACCCCCGCGGGGGTGATGGAGCTGCTGCGCCGCAGCGGCATTGAAATCAAAGGACGCCGGGCGGTGGTCATCGGGCGCAGCGACATCGTGGGCAAGCCATTGGCGCTGCTGCTGCTGCACGCGCACGCCACCGTTACCATCTGCCACAGCCAAACCCGCGAACTGGCGGCGGTGGCGCGCTCGGCCGACATCCTGGCGGCGGCCATCGGCCGCCCGGCCTTCGTCACGTCGGAGTTCGTCCAGCCGGGGGCCACCGTGATTGACATCGGCATCAACCGCGTCGAGGACCCCGAAACCGCCGAGCGGCTCTTCGCCCGGCATCCCGAGCGGCTGGAGGCTTTCCGCCGTAAGGGCTCGGCCCTGGTGGGCGACGTCCACCCGGATGTGGTGGAAGTGGCCGGGGCGTTGACCCCCGTGCCCGGTGGCGTCGGGCCGCTGACGATTTCCATGCTGATGGTAAACACGGTTGAAGCGGCGCGGCGCCGCCGTGGCCAGTCTGTGGTGGCCGACGACTCGGCGCTCAGCGGGGCCGGGCAGTTCGAAGCCGCCCGTTAGTGCCGTCAACTCTCCGCCTATGCTTAAAGTGGGCCTCACCGGCGGCATCGCCTCCGGCAAGACAACTGTGGCTGAGATGTTTCGAGCCCGCGGCTGCCGCGTGCTCAACGCCGACCAGATTGCCCACAACCTGATTCAGCCCGGCCAGCCCGCCTATGACGAAATCGTGCGCGCGTTTGGGACCGAAGTGGTGGGGCCGGACGGCGCCATTGAACGCCGACGTCTGGGCCAGCGAGTCTTCGCCGACCGCAAGGGTCTGGAGCGGCTCAACCAGATCGGCCATCCGCAGGTGGGGGCGGCGCGCGACGCCGAGTTCGCTCGTCTGGCGGCTAAGGACCCAGCGGGCATTGTTCTGCTGGAAGCGGCGCTTCTGATCGAGGCCGGCTACCATCGTCAACTTGACAAGCTGGTCGTCACCTGGTGCCGACCGGAGCAGCAGGTCGAGCGGCTGCTGAAGAACGCCGAGCTCACCCGCGCCGAGGCCGAGCAGCGCGTGGCGGCACAGTTGCCCCAGGAGGAAAAGCGCCGCCAGGCCGACTACGAAATCGACTGCTCCGGCTCTCTCCAGGCCACGGAGGAGCAGGTGGAAAAGGTTCTGGCAGAGCTGCGACGGCTGGCCGATGCGGCTCGACCCTGATGAGGTTTACCATCTAACTGTTCTGGGGGAGGAGACGATGAAGCTCCGGACTGGTTTGCTACTCAGTTTGGCGCTGGCTGTCGCCATTCTGACCGGCTACTGGGCGGGGTCGCGCCGCGAAGCGCCGCCGCTGCCGGGGCCTTCCTTGGTGCCGGAGGGGGCCAACGCGGAAGCCTGGCTGGCCGCGGTGGTGGCGCCGCCGGCCACGCCGACCGAACTGAGTCAGGACGAGCGCAACAGCATCGAGGTCTACCGCGAAGCCTCCCCGGCGGTGGTCAACATCACCACCCGCACGGTGGAGATGGACTTCTTCTACGGGGCGGTGCCGGTGGAGGGTACGGGCTCCGGCTTCATCGTCAACCAGGACGGCACCGTGGTCACCAACTATCACGTCGTGGCCGAGGCGCAGCAAGTCCAGGTGACGCTGGCCGACCGCTCCAGCTTCGAGGCCCGGGTGGTGGGGGTCGACCCCTTGAGCGACCTGGCGGTGCTGCGCATCGCACCCGGCGGGCGGCGGCTGCCGGCCTTGCCCCTGGGCGACTCCAGCCGACTCGAGGTCGGCCAGAAGGTGCTGGCCATCGGCAACCCGTTCGGCTTTCAGGGAACGCTG
The DNA here is from genome assembly GCA_035282985.1 of Candidatus Acidiferrales bacterium. Taxonomy (GTDB): domain Bacteria; phylum Acidobacteriota; class Terriglobia; order Acidiferrales; family 2-02-FULL-67-57; genus DATEUS01. Next base: position 5,107 of record DATEUS010000150.1, on the reverse strand, counting down.
ACCTCGGGTGTCATCAGCGCGCTGGAGCGCACCATCCGCACCCAGACCGGAGCGCTGCTTGATGAAGCCATCCAGACCGATGCCGCCATCAATCGGGGCAATTCCGGCGGGCCGCTGCTCGACTCCCAGGGCCGCGTCATTGGGGTCAACTCGGTCATCTTTACCCCCTCGGGCGGCAGCGTGGGCATCGGCTTCGCCATCCCGGTAAACACCCTGAAGTTTGTTCTCAGCGACCTGGTTCGCTACGGGCGCGTGCGGCGCCCCTGGGTGGGCATCAGCGCCCATGAAATCTGGCCCGAGCTGGCCCAGGTGCTTCGTCTGCCGGTTGAGCACGGAATGTTGGTGGCGGAGGTGTTCCGCGGCGGGCCGGCCGACAAGATCGGGCTGCGCGGCGGCAACCGCTCGGTGATTGTCGGCCGCTATCGGTTCCGTGTCGGTGGCGACATCGTGACTGCGGTCGACGGCGAGGAAGTGGGCTCGATCGCCGACCTCAACCGCCTCACCTTCAAGAAGCGTCCCGGCGATACGGTAGAGCTCACCTACTATCGCGGAGACCAAAAACGCACGGTGACCGTCACGCTGGAGGAGCGACCCCCCTCCCAATAGTAGGGCGCAGGTCGGCGGAAAAAACCTGTCCCCTGGTGGGGCCTGCCGCTCAGGTCTTGCCCCGGCTGGTTTCCATCGATTCAGCAACCAGCTCGGCAAGGTCCTTGGTTTCTTCGACGGCGGCGTTCAGCATCATCTTGCATTCCGGACAGGCAGTAATCAGCACCTTGGCGCCGGATTCAGCAATCTCGCGCTTGCGCTCCTGATCCACTCGCTTTTTCACCTCCTGTTCGCGGGCAAAGCCGGCGCTGCCGCCGCCGCAGCAGAACGATCGCTCCCGCTTCCGCGGAAGCTCCTTCAACTCGAAACCCGCTTGGGCGATCACCTGGCGCGGGGCTTCGTACGTGTTTTCATAGCGGCCCAGATAGCAGGGATCGTGGAAGGTTAGGACTTTATCTTTCCCGTTGGTCCTCCTCAACTTGATGTCGCCGCGGGCGATCAATTCCGTCAGGAATTCCGAATGGTGTGTGACTTCGACCCGAAAGCCGTCTTTCAGGGTCGGGTATTCTCTGCGCAGAGTGTGCAGACAGTGCGGGCACGGGGCAATGACCTTCTTGACGTCATGCTCCTCAAAGGCAGTGATGTTCTCCCGGGCCAGCGTTTGAAACTGCATCTCCTCGCCCTGGCGCCGCGAGTGATGGCCGCTGCAGGCCTCGCTCTCCAGGACGCCATAACTGACGCCGCTCTCCTTCAAGACCTTGATCATCGCCTCCAGGCTGCTGCGCGCATCCGGGTTATAGGCCCACACGCAGCCGAGCCACAGCAGGTACTCCGTCCGGCCTTTCTTATAGAGCGGAATGTGCAACTCCTCGATCAGCGCCTTGCGCGCCTGTTTCGACCCCGAAAAAGGGTTGCCGTAGGTCCCGATCTTGGTCAGGAAATCGGTGGCCACCATGCCCACGCCGGTGGACAACGCCTGCGCCCGTTTGGCCCCCATCAACACTTGGAGATGCTCAATCCCCACCGGGCAAATGTTCTCGCAGGCGCCGCAACTGGTGCACTGCCCCAGGGCTGCCTCGCTGATGACGTTGCCAATGATCGGTCCCGTCTTTTCCAGCATGGCCCGCCCGGCCAGAATGAAGCCGCGAGGATCCAGCTCCTGCTCGCAATTCCACGCCGGGCACTGTTCCGTGCAGCGCTTGCACTCCACGCAGGTCAGGAAGTCCATCCGCATCTTCCACGGCACGACCTCCATCGTTTCCAAACCCAGGGTTATCTCTTCCTCCGCGGCGGCGAGCTGCTCGGGGTCGAGATTGAGAGGCAAATAATCTCCGAGGCCGTGGGTACGAAAGAAAACGGCCACGGGGGCCATGATGATGTGGAAATGCTTGGAGCGGAGAATCAACTGCGGGAAGACGATGATAATCAGCGCATGAAGCCACCAGCTTGCCTTCTGCAGGACAGGGTCGCGCAGTTGCCCGTTCAGGTAGGTCACCATCAAGAGAACAATGAAGAGGGCGACAACACCGGAGCTGTAGGACTTCGGGTCAGGGGAAATCTTGACCAGAACGAAGCGCCGGAAGGCCAGCCCCACCATGCCGATAATCACCAGCACGGCCGCTACGGTGACAAGCGTGTCGAAGATCGGCAGCGCCCCGCCGAGGAGAGTGCTCTTGATGGATATCTTGAAAGGCTTAAAGAAGTGGTCAATTGTTTCCAGGGCAAAGACCAGAAACCCGAGGAACACGAAGGCATGGAGGAGCCCGGCGACAGGCCGGCCGCTGACTACGCGAGATTGAAAGAGGACTTCCTTTACGACCCGGGCAATGCGAGCCGCGATACGATCGGTTCGCTTGCGCTCCGGCTTGCCCTCGAGGATGAGGCGAAGCTTCTTGGAGAAGTCCTGGGCGAAGACGCCCGCACTGGCAAGAACCAGAACAACAAGTAAGACCTGTTCCCAGAGCGAGAACTCCATCCTCAGTCTCCCTCGCGGTGTGGAACCAGGACTAAAGCGGCGAAACGCGAGAAGTTCATCGCCGCACCTGCCAGCCCGGCACCGCCAATGACTACGTCGACTTCCCGCTGGTCCCGCTCAACGTTCCCGTCGTCCATACCTCCTCTTGTCATTCCGAGCGAAGCGAGGAATCTGCTTTTCCCTTGCCTAGCGTCTCAAACCAACCAGCAGCCAGATCTTGCCAGGTCGGGTTGGCTGCTTCGATCAGAGCGACCTTCTTCGACCGCCGCCAGCCCTTGGTTTGCTTTTCGTGACGGATGGCATCACGGACATTCGAGAAAGATTCAAAATAGACAAGGCGCGTAATCCTGTACCTGACAGTGAAGCCAGAGACTAGGTGTTCTTTATGTTCGAGGACACGACGCATCAGATTGTTCGTTACGCCAGTATAGAGATTCTTTGACCGACTGGCCAGGATGTAGACCCAGTACGTCGGGTTCCGACCCAAAAGCAGATCCCTCGCTTCGCTCGGGATGACAGAGTGTGCGCTGGGAGAGCCGGCGCCGCAGGTCAGGCGCCGATTTCCTGGCGGTTCATGCAAGACCAGTTGCCCTAGCTGCCCTTTTCGAGGGCTTCGATGAGGGCGGGAACGACTTCGAAGAGGTCGCCGACGATGCCGTAGTCAGCCACCTCGAAGATGGGAGCGTTGGCGTCCTTGTTGACCGCCACCACCGTGCGCGCGCCTTTCATCCCCACCACATGCTGGATGGCGCCGGAGATGCCCAGGGCCAGGTAGAGTTTGGGGGCGACGGTCTGGCCGGAGCTGCCGATCTGCCGCTCCATCGGCAGCCAGCCCTCATCGCAGATCGGGCGCGAGGCCCCCACCTCGGCCCCCAGTAGCGCGGCCAGCCTGTTGGCCAGGTCGAGGTTCTCGGGGCTCTTGATGCCCCGGCCCACGGCCACGATGATTTCGGCCTGGGAGAGGTCGACGGCCTGCTTGGCTTCGCGGAAGGGTGCCTCCGGCTTGCTGCGGATCTGGTCGGCAGCCAGTTCTACCTCAGCCTGTTTGATCGCGGCTTTCCTCTCGCCTTCCTTCAACGCGTCGGCGCGGAAAGCACCGGCCTGGAAGCTGGCGAAATGGGGCGGGTCGCCGGCCGGCACCACGTCAACGTTCACCTTGCCCTGGAACATCTGCCGGACGAACACGGTCTGCTTGGAGTCGCCGCCGAGGCCAATACAGTCGCTGATCAGGCTGCGCTGGAAGCTGGCCGCTAGCTTGGGGGCGAAGTCGCGAACCTGGTAGGTGTGCGGCAGCAGCACTAGCGCCGGCTGGAGCTGCTGGATGAGTTGCCGGAGAGCGGCCGCATACCCATCGGGCGTGTAGGCTTCGAGCAGGTCGTGCTCGACCAGCCAGACCTCATCGGTCTTCTTGGCAGCGAGCTCTTCCGCCAGCCCCGCAATGCCTTTACCCAGCAGGACCGCCGCCAGGGGTGCCTGACGCGTCTCGGCCAGTTGCTGGCCGGCGACGAGCGTCTCCCAGCTCTGGCGGTTCAGTTGCCCTTGCTTTTGCTCGGCGATGACGAGGATGGGTGCGGCCATGGGGGCTCCTACAGGATGCGGGCTTCGTGCTTGAGTTTTTCCAGCAGCTTGGCCACGGCCTCCTTGGGCGTGCCTTGGAGGAACTCGGTCTGTTTGGCCTTTTCCGGCACGTAGATTCGCTTGGTCGCCTGCGTGGCCACCTGGTCGGGCGGCAGGACGTCGGCGCGCTTGAGGTCGCGAACCTCCTTCTTCTTCGCCGCCATGATCCCCTTCAGCGAGGCGTAGCGCGGCTTGTTGATGCCGGACTGGATGGTCAGCACCGCGGGCAGAGGCAGTTCGATCCACTGGAACCAGCCCGCCTCGAGTTCGCGCTTCACCCGCACGCGCCCATTCTGCACCTCAATTTCCATGATGATGGTGGCGTGGGGCAGCCCGAGCAGCTCGGCCAGCACCACTCCGGTCTGGCCGAAGCCGTGGTCATCGGACTGCAGGCCGGTAAGAAGGAGGTCGAACTTTTCCTCGCGCACGGCCCCGGCCAAGGCGGCAGCCATCTGCAAGGGGTCGAGTCCGTAAAACTCGTCGTCGCAAATGTGGATGGCGCGCTCGGCGCCCTTGGCCAGGCCTTCCTTGATGACCTGGCGGACGCGCTCGGGGCCGAGCGAGACCACCACCACTTCGCCACCGTGTTTTTCCTTCAGGCGCAGCGCTTCTTCCAGGGCGAAGGCGTCGGGCTCGTTGGTCTCAAAGCTGAGGTCGCCTTCGCGCACCCAGGTGGCGGCCTCGTTGATGCGCAGCGGGGCGTCCTTGGCGGGGACCTGCTTCATGCAAACGGCGATTTTCATTTTGCTTCTCTAATCTCCCAGCGGCAGGGGCCGCTGGGCTCGACAATAACTATCTGGGTTCAGCCCAGGGGCTTTTGCCCGTGGGGAAAACCGCCTAGTGGGCCGAGGATTGCTTCACTGACCCTCCCAGCGTCGGAAGAGCAGGGCAGCGTTGGTGCCGCCGAAGCCGAAGGAGTTGGTGAGCGCGTACTGCATCTTGGTCTTGCGCGCCTGGTTGGGGACGTAA
>DATEUS010000149.1:0-14780 GCA_035282985.1 Candidatus Acidiferrales bacterium | reverse complement strand
GCACGCTCTTTGTCGGCCTGCATCTGACGCGCGCCTACGCGCGGGGCCGGCCGCCCTACAGCGATTCCATCTACTCGGTGGAGATCTTCCGGCAGTTGGGTGAGAATCCGTGGCGGCTGTTGGAGGGCTGGCCGTTTGCGGCCACGCTGCTGGGCATTCTGCTGGCGCACGAGCTGGGGCACTACTTCGCCTGCCGCTATTACGGCATTGTCGCCAGCTATCCCTATTTTCTGCCGGCGCCCACGCTGATCGGCACCATGGGCGCGTTCATCCGCATCGAGTCGCCCATCGTCAACCGGCGGGCGCTGTTCGACGTCGGCATTGCCGGGCCGCTGGTAGGATTTGTGCTGGCGGTGCCGGCGGTGGCCATCGGCGTGGCCCTCTCCAAGGTGCATCCGGGCACGCTGGAGGAAAGCGCCATCGTCTTCGGCCATCCGCCGCTGGTGTGGCTGTTCGCCAAGCTCCTCTGGCCGGGCGTGCCCGTCGATCACGTGCTGCTGCATCCGATCGGGTTTGCCGCCTGGGTGGGGTTGTTCGCCACCGCCTTGAACCTGCTGCCGGTGGGTCAGCTCGACGGCGGGCACATCGTCTATGCGCTCGCCCGCGACAAGCACCGGGCGCTCTCGCGGGGCTTCCTGCTGGCGCTGCTGGTGGCGGGACTGTTTGGCCTGCGCTATCCCGACACCATCTGGCCGGGCTGGCTCTTCTGGGGGAGCGTGCTGCTGCTGATCGGCGTGCGCCACCCGACGGTGCTGGATCCCGGGCCGGCGCTCGGGCGGCACCAGCGCTGGGTGGCGGCGCTGGGCCTAGCGGTCTTTCTCCTCTGTTTCACACCGGTCCCCTTTCATGTGCCCTAGACAATGGCCAGCTTCTGGCGGAAACTTGTGCCCACAGGGATGAGGTTTCCTTGAGTTCCTCCAAGCAACACGCGAATCCAGCCGCGGCCGCGGGCAAGAAGATTCTTGACGTCGGCTGCGGCCAGCACAAGTATCCGGGCGCCATCGGTCTGGATTCGAATCCGAAGACGGCCGCCGACGTCATCCACGACCTGGGCGTGGTGCCCTATCCTTTCCCGGATAACGAGTTCGACGAGGTCATCGGCACCCATGTGGTCGAGCATGTGCCGGACGTCATGGCCTTCATCTCCGAGCTGCATCGGATCACCAAGCCCGGGGGACGCCTCAAGCTGCTGACACCCCACTACACCAATCCCGACTGGCCCGCCGACCTGACCCACCGCAATCATCTCAACAGCTACTCCTTTCAGTACTTCATTCCCGAGCGGAAGCTCTTCCCTTCTTATACCGACCTGGTGTTGAAGCCGATTCGGACCTACGTCACCCTGCTCAACCTGTGGCGGTACCTGGGCCTGCAATTCCTGGTCAACCTGGATCAGCGCTGGCCCGCCCTTCGCTTCACCCGCAAGTTTTGGGAGCACTACCTGTGCACCATCGTCCGGGGCAAGGAGCTCCATTTCGAGTTCGAGGTGGTAAAAGACGCGACCCCGGCGTCTCCGCCTAAAGCAGGCTGATGGGATCGACGTCGAGCACCAGCGACCCGGCGGGAATCTCCTTTTCGCGCGCGAAGGCGACGGCGGCGCGCAAGGCGTCCTGCAAGGCGCGGCGGTCGGGCGACTTCAAGAGAAACTGGAAGCGGTAGTCACGCTTCAGGCGCGCAATCGGCGCCGGCGCCGGCCCCAGCACCCGCAGCTTGGGCGAGCGGTTCCGCTCGAAGAACTCTTGCAATTGCCGCGCCGCGCGCACCGCCGCATCCAGCCGACGGTCCCGCACCAGGACGTTGGCCAGCGCGGTGAAGGGCGGATAGTGCAGCAGGCGGCGGAAACGCAGCTCGTGCTCGTAGAAGCCCTCGTAGTTCTGCTCCGCCCCGAAACGAACGGCGTAGTGGTCGGGATAGTAGGTCTGCACCAAGACCTGCCCGGGACGCGCGCCGCGACCGGCGCGTCCGGCGACCTGGGTGAGCAGCTGGAAGGTGCGCTCGGCGGCTCGAAAGTCCGGCAGGCCAAGCAGCAGGTCGGCGGTCACCACGCCCACCAGCGTTACGCCCTGGAAGTCGTGCCCCTTGGCGATCATCTGCGTGCCCACCAGGATGTTGACTTCGCCACGCACGAAGCGCCGCAGAATCTGCTCGGCGCGACGTCGGCCGGTGGCGGTATCGCGGTCGAGCCGAGCCACGTGCGCCGCCGGAAACAGCCGCACCATTTCCTGCTCCACGCGCTCGGCGCCTTCGCCGACGTAGTGAACGTGCTCGCTGCCGCACTTCTCGCAGACCTTGGGCGCGCGGCGGGCAAAGCCGCAGTAGTGGCAGATGAGCCGCTGCCGCGCCCGGTGAAAAGTCAAGGAGATGCTGCAATGGGCGCACTGCACGGTGGCGCCGCACTTGCGGCAGAGGAGAAAGTTGGCGTAGCCGCGCCGGTTGAGCAGCACCAGCACCTGCCCGCGCTCAGCTAACGCTTTCTCAATGCCGGCGGTCAGCTCCCGCGAAAACAGAGCCGCCTTCTTGGTCTCCTGAAACTCGGCCCGCATATCAATCACCCGTACCGCCGCCAGCGGCCGGTCGCCCACGCGGCTTTCCAGCTCCAGCCGGTGGTACTTGCCGGTGCGGGTGTGGTAGCTGGTCTCGAGCGACGGCGTGGCCGAGCCCAGCAGCGCCAGCGCCCCTTCGAGCTTGGCGCGCACCACGGCGGTGTCGCGCCCATGGTAGCGCGGCGTCTCCGCCTGCTTGTAGGAGGAATCCTGTTCCTCATCAACGATGACCACGCCCAGATTCTCCAGCGGCGCAAACACCGCCGAGCGTGTCCCCACCGCTACGCGCGCTTCGCCGCGCCGCAGCCGCCACCACTCGGTGGAGCGTTCGCGCGTCCCCAGTCCGCTGTGCAGCACAGCCACGCGGTCGCCGAAGCGGGCCGCGAACAACTCTGCCACTGCGGGCGTCAGCGCAATCTCCGGCACCAGCAGCAGCGCCGTGCGCCCGCGGTCGAGGCAGGCCTGGATGGCGCGCAAATAAACCTCGGTTTTGCCGCTCCCGGTCACACCGTGCAGCACCACCGAGGCGAAGCCGCCCGCCGCCAGCAACTGCTCAATCTCTTCCAGCGCCCGCTGCTGCTGGCTGGTCAGCACGGGCACGGTGTCGCGGCCCCAGTCGCCTTCAAACAGAATCGGCGCCGCAGACTTTTCGCGCGGGCGCCGCCGCTCGACGCTGCGCACCACCTCCAGCAAGCCCTGCCGACGCAGCCGCGCAAGGCAGCGCGTCCCGTCGGCCACCTGCTTCGCCAGTCGCGCCACGTTGCGCGCCTTGCCGTCGCGCAGCTTGTGCAGAAGCTTGTAGTCCTCCTCTTCCGTCGGGCTGCGTTCTGGCAGCCGCTCGAGCTCTTGCAATCGCTCCACGCCCAGAGGCCGCAGCCGCGCCCGCTCGCGCTGGGCAAACTCGCCGTGCAGCGGCAGCATGACGCGGAAGATTTCTCCCGCCGGCGCCTGATAGTAGTCCGTCATCCAGCGGGCCAGCTCGGCCAGCAGCGGTGGCAGGAGCGGTTCGGTGTCGACCACTTCCAACACGTCCCGCAGCGGGGCGGCATAGCGCGGCTCGGCCGTGAGCGCGGTGACGATGCCCACAAGTTTGCGCTGGCGGAAGGGCACCACCACGCGCCCGCCCACGCACACCTGCTGGCGCAATTGAGGTGGGAGATGGTAAGTAAAGGTCTCGTGCAGGGGAACGGGGAGAGCTACGTCACAGTAAACCGCCGCTGCCATCGCACGCCGTCAGCCCAGAAACTGGCGGATCTTGCGCAGGTCTTCCCGCACCTCTCGGTCGGCGTTGGGGTTGCGCAGGATGTAAGCGGGATGGAAAGTGGCGGTCAGCTTGGTGCCGCGATAGTCGAAGAACTGGCCGCGCATCCGCGTGATGGACACATTCTTCTCCAGCAGGACCTGCAAGGCCACGCCGCCCAGGCAGCAGATGAGTCGCGGGCGGATGGCGTCGAGCTGCCGGTAGAGAAAAGGCGAGCAGGTCTCGATTTCATCCTTCTCCGGGGTGCGATTGCCCGGCGGGCGGCACTTGATGACGTTGCAGATGTAAACGTCGTCACGCCTCAAGCCCAGCGCCTCGACCCAGTGCGTCAGCAGCTTGCCCGCTCGGCCTACGAACGCCAGCCCTTGCTCATCTTCGTCGGCGCCCGGGCCTTCTCCCACGAAGACCAGTTGCGCCCGCTGGTTTCCCTGGCCGAAGACGATGTGCTTGCGGTGCGACGCCAGCTTGCAACGCTGGCAGTCGCCCAGGTCGGTGCGGATGGCCTCCAGCGTCTCACCTTCCACCCGCCCGGGCGTTTCCCCAAACAGCGACAGCGTCGCGGCGGGCAGCGGCGCTGGTGTCGTGGGGGGAGCGGCGAGTTGCACCCGAGACGGTAGCACTCGAGCGGTGACGGGCGCAGGTACTTCTGCGGGGGACTCCGCCGGTTCCGACGCTGGCGGTCGCGGCTGGCGGCGCACCAGCGGCGTCAAACCCAACTCTTCGTAGAACTCAAGCCAGGCGCGGAGGCGCGGCTCAGGGCCGGCCTCGGCTTGCGGTTCGCGCTTGCTCATCCGCGCGCGCCCTTCAGGCGCACCACCTCGTCTAGCACCCGGTTGGCGACGGCGAACTTAGACATCTTGGGCAGGGCGATTTCCTGACCGTCGCGGGTGAGAAGGGTGACGATGTTGGTCTCAGAATCGAAGCCGGCGCCGTTCTGAGTGACGTCGTTGGCCACCACCAGATCGAGCTTCTTGGCCCGAAGCTTGGCGCGGGCGTTCTCCACCACGTTCTCGGTTTCAGCGGCAAAGCCGACCACCAGGCGCTTCCCCTTGGCCGCGGTGATTTCCTCGAGCAAGTCGGGCGTGGGCTCCAGCTCCATCGTCCGCGCGCCCTTCCCGCGCTTGATCTTCGCTTCTTGCGCCACTGCCGGGCGGAAATCGGCCACTGCCGCCGTCTTCACCACTACGCTGGCCTCGGCCAAGTGTTTCCCTACCGCCTGTCGCATCTCTTCGGCGCTCCGCACCGATTCGAGCACAGCTACTGGCGGCGGCTCGAGCGTCGTCGGCCCGCTGACCAGGATGACCCGCGCGCCCCGCCGTAGCGCGGCTTCCGCCACGGCGTAGCCCATGCGTCCGGAAGAGCGGTTGGTCAGGTAGCGCACCGGGTCAATGTCTTCGCAGGTTGGCCCGGCGGTCACCAGCACGGTTTCGTCGGCCAGGTCATGGCGAATGCCCAGCACTTCGCGCACTTTCGCCAGGATGGCCTCGTTGCTCGCCAGCCGGCCCGGGCCGGTCCACCCGCAAGCCAAGTAACCGGTGTCGGGTTCGACGATGCTGACGCCCCGCTCCCGCAGTCGGGCCAGGTTGGCCTGCACCGCGGGGTGCTCCCACATGTTGACGTTCATCGCCGGCGCCACCACCACCGGCGCCTTGGTGGCCAGCACCAGCGTGGTGAGAAAGTCGTCGGCGAGCCCGTGCGCCAGCTTGCCCAGCACGTTGGCGGTGGCGGGAGCGATCAGCAGCAGGTCAGCGCTGTCGGCCACGGCGATGTGCTCGATAGCGCTCTCCAGGTTGGCGGGCGCGCCCTCGCGCGCGAACATCTCGGTGATGACCTTCTGACCGGAGAGAGCAGCAAAGGTGAGGGGCCGGACAAACTCCTGCGCGTGCGCGGTCATCACCACCTGCACGCTGAACCCGTCCTGTTGCAGCAGCCGCACCAGCTCCGCCGCCTTGTAGGCGGCGATGCATCCGCTCACACCCAGGACGATTTTCATCGGCGGATCCCGCGAGAGCTACTTGCTGCGCTTCCCCTTGCCCTTCTTGACCTTGCCGCCCTCGGCCTCTTCGTCCTCCCCCACCGTCGGCAGGTCGAAGGGCACCGCGCCCCCGGCCACTTCTTCCATGGCCATGCGGGTGAACTTGTGGGCGGTGGTGGGCACCAGCGGCTTGGCGCCCGCCTGCAACTGCCGGGCGCGCTTGGCCGCCGCCAGCACGAAGGCAAACTTGGTCTCAATCTTATCGAGTGGAATCATCCGGTCTTGGCTCCAAACGTTTCTAGAATAGCAGAAATCTGCTCCGGGGTGGCATCCTTGCGGGCCGCCGCCGCCCGGGCCCGGGCCGCCTGCACGCCGGCGGGAACATCCTTCCCGTTGACATGGCCGTAGCGCTCCGCCACTACAATGGCCTCGGTCTGGAAGGCCGCCTGGCGCAGGTCGCGGTTGATCACCAGGTAGTCATAACTGTGGTAGTTCTCAATCTCCGTCCGGGCGTGCTGCAACCGCCGGCGGATGATTTCCGGCGTGTCCTGGGCGCGGCTGCGCAACCGCCGCTCCAGCTCCTCGGCCGACGGCGGCAACAGGAAGATGGCCACTGCGTCCGGCAACCGGGCCTTCACCTGTCGCGCTCCTTGCACATCAATGTCCAGCACCAAGTCTTTTCCCAGCCGCTCGGCCTCGACCAGGTTCCGCCGCGGCGTGCCGTAGAGCTCGCCAAACACGCTGGCGTATTCCAGGAACTCATCCGCTGCCAGCATGGACTCGAACTCCTCCCGGGTGACGAACCGGTACTCGCGCCCTTCCTGCTCGCCCGCCCGCGGCGCCCGGGTGGTGCAGGAGACGGAAAACAGCAGATCGAGGACGGCCGCCAGCAAGTGTTCCACTACGGTGGTCTTTCCCGACCCGGAAGGTCCGGAGACGATGAAAAGTTTTCCCCGCCGCGCCCCCGCCCCCGTCACCGGCTACTCCACATTCTGCACCTGCTCGCGAAGACGCTCCACCTGCGCCTTGACCTCCAGTCCCACTCGCGTCATCTCCAAGCCTTCGGCCTCCAGCCCCGGCGCCTTCGCCAGCAGCGTGCTGGTTTCACGGTGCATCTCCTGCACCAGGAAATCCAGCCGCTTCCCCACTGCGCCGTCGCCGGCCAGCAGCCCGGCGAACTGCTCGGCGTGGCTGGCCAAGCGGGTCAGTTCTTCGCGCACATCGCTCCGCTGCGCCAGGTAGGCGGCCTCTTCCGCCAGCCGCGTCGGGTCCACGGGGCTTTCACCCAGCAACTCGCGCAGCCGCTCCAGGAGGCGTCGGTGGGCGGCCGGCTGGGCCTGCTCGCTCAGTTTCGCCAGCTCCTTCTGCCCCGCGCGGATGCCCTCGAGACAGGCGTTGAGCTCCTGTTCCAGGGCGGCCCCTTCGGCCCGGCGCATCTCGTCCAGCCGCTCGAGCGCCTGGTCGAGAAGCCGCTCCGCCACGCTGGCCAACTGCTCGGCCGCCTCCGCCGTCGGCGGGGCCGGATCGGTCCGTAGGACGCCGGGGAGGCGAAGCACAGCGGTCAAGTCAGGCTCGCCGCTCAACTGGTGCTCCCGCTGCAAGCGGCGGTAGAGCTCCAAGTAGCCGCGGACGAATTCTTCGTTCACTTCCAGCGCCCGCCGCTCCAGGCTCTCCACCTGAAACTGCACCTCCAGGTGGCCACGGCTTATGCGGTCGCGCACCCGTGCCCGCAGGCGCGGCTCCACCGCCGCCAATTCGTCGGGCAGGCGCAGGCGCAGGTCCAGGAAGCGGTGGTTGAGCGCTTTCACCGTCACCCGCAGGCCCCAGGGGGGTTCTTCCGCCTGCGCCTGGGCATAGCCGGTCATGCTGCGCAGCATCGCTAGAGAGCCTCCCCGGTCTCGGCCGCCACCGGCGGCGCGTCGAGGTCAACAAACTGCAATTCGTAGAGTCGCTGATAGAGTCCGCCGCGGCCCAGCAGCTCCTCGTGCGTCCCCACCTCGCGGATGGCGCCGCCTTCCAGCACCACAATCTTGTCGGCGCCGCGCACGGTGGAGAGCCGGTGGGCAATCACAAACACCGTCCGGCCGCGCATCAGGTTGGCCAGCGCCCGCTGTACCAGCAGCTCTGACTCCACGTCCAGCTCCGAGGTCGCTTCGTCCAGAATCAGAATGGGCGCGTCTTTCAGCAAGGCCCGGGCGATGGCCAGCCGCTGCCGCTGCCCGCCGCTCAACCGCGCCCCGCGCTCGCCGATGACGGTGTCGTAGCCCTGCGGCATCCGCTCGATGAATTCGTGCGCCAGCGCCGCCCGCGCCGCCGCCTCGATCGCTTGCTGCGAAGCCCCCGGCTGCCCGTAGCCGATGTTGTTGGCCACACTGTCGTTGAAGAGCACAGTCTCCTGGCTGACGATTCCAATCTGCGCGCGCAGCGAGGCCAGACGCACCTCGCGCACGTCGCGGGCGTCCACCCGCACCGCCCCGCCGCTCACATCATAGAAGCGCGGCAGCAGATTGACCAGAGTGGTCTTCCCCACTCCGCTCGAGCCCACAATGGCCGTCACTTCGCCCGCCCGCGCCGTCAGGCTCAGGCCGCGCAGCAGCGGTGCCCGGCTATCGTAGCCGAACACCACCTTGTCAAACTCGACCCGGTCGCGGAAGGGCGGCAAGTCGGATGCCCCCGGTTTGTCCACGACTTCTTCCCGGGTATCCAGCAGCTCAAAGACCTTTTCTGAGGAGCCCAGCGCCTGCTGAAACAAACTGTAGATGCCCGCCAGGCGCTTGACCGGCTGGTAGACCTTGATCAGCGCCACCACGAACACCATCATCATCTCCGAGGTTACCGCCCCCGACTGGATGCGCTGGCGGGCAAACAGCAGCAGCGCGCCCACCGTCACCGCGCCCAGCACCTCCATCAGCGGCGAAGTGAGAGCGAAGTAACGCACCCAGCGCAGTTGCGTGCGGAAGAGCTGACGCGCCCGCTGACGGAAGCGCTCGACCTCCAGCCCCTCGGCGCCAAACGCCTGCACAATCCGCACGCCGCTGTAAGTCTCCTGCAAGCTGTCGTTCAGATTGGCCAGGTCCTCCTGCGTCTGCCGACTGAGCCGCCGCACCCGTCGCCCAATCCGCTGCACCGGCCAGATGATCAGGGGCACGGTCAGGAAGCAGAGCAGGGCCAGTTGCCAGTCGATCAGAAACGCCAGCACCACCAGCACCGGCAGGCTGAAAGCCTGGTGAAAGAAGTCGGTGAGCACGTGGGAGACGGCGTGCTGGACGCGGTCAATGTCGTTGATGGCGGTGGACATCAGCTTCCCCGTCGTCTGCCGATGGAAGAAGCTCAGCGATTGCCGCAGCGTGTGGGCGTAAACCTGGTTGCGCAAGTCCATCACCACCGCATTCCCTAGCCGGTGCACCGTGTATTGGCCCAAGTACTCGCTGACGGCCTTGGCGCCGAACACCAGCACGATCGTCGCCACCACCAGCAGAGCGGCCGTCGTCACCGGCAGCGGGACAAAGTCCTGCAGGTAGTAGGTGCGGTTGATCGCGGGCAGTTCCAGCAGCACAATCTCCTGACTGGTGGCGCCGGGCTCCAGCACCAATTGCACCAGCGGCCGCACCAGCAAAGCGGTCAGGCCTTCGAGCGTGCCCACCGTCGCCAGTAACAGCACCCCGGCCAACAGCCAGCCGCTGTGCGGGCGGAGGGTGGCCAGCAAGCGCCCCAGGTTGTGGCCGCGGTCTTGGCGCGGCGCCCCGGGTTGCTCGAGGGGAGAAAATTTAGCCACGGTGAACTTGTCCTTGTCGCGATTCTAACTTGCCTTCAGATAGTCGCGGTGAGTGATTTTGATGCGATAGTCGCCCCCGCGCAAGTGGTCGGCGATGGCGCGGGCGATGGCCACCGAGCGGTGGCGCCCGCCGGTGCAGCCGAAAGCGATCGTCAGGTAGCTCTTGTCCTCGCGCACGTAGTGAGGAATCAGGTAGGCCAGCAGCCGCCCGATGCGCTGGATGAACTCGCGCGTCTGGGGAAAGGACAGCACGTAGCGAGCCACGCGCAGGTCTTTTCCCGTCAGCGGCTTGTAGGCCGGCACGAAGTTGGGGTTGGGCAGGAAGCGAACATCGAACACCACGTCGGCATCGCCGGGCAGGCCGTAGCGGTAGCCGAAGCTGACCAGCGAAATCAGCAAGGGGCGACGCCGCTGGGGGCGCCCGAAGCGGTCGCTGATCAACTGGCGCAACTCGTGCGGAGTGAAGCGGGAGGTGTCGATGACCAGGTCGGCCTCGGTGCGGATGGGTCTGAGCAACTGGCGTTCGCGGCGGACCGCTTCGCGCAGCGGCCGGTCCGCGCCCAGCGGATGCGGCCGGCGGGTTTCGCTGAAGCGGCGCAACAGCGCTTCTTCATTCGCTTCCACAAACACCAGCGTAGCCGGCAATCGCCGCCCCAGCCGCTGGAAAACGGCGGGAAACTCCTCCAGGGCCTCGCGTTCGCGGATGTCCACCACCAGCGCGGCCCGCTCCACCTCCTCGCCCCCTTTCTTGACCAGATCGACGAAAGTCGGGATCAAAGCAATGGGGAGGTTGTCCACGCAGTAGTAGCCCAGGTCTTCCAGCGTCCGCAGCACCGAGCCTTTGCCCGAGCCGCTCAGCCCGGTGATGATGACCAGCGGTGTCTGCGGCGAGCGGCGACGCTTGGTCTTCCCGCTGGCACGGGAGCGAGGGCGGCTGTGGGGACCCAGCATGTGATTAGCGGCGGCCCTCCGGCGCTGCGGTGGAGGCGGACATCCGTCAGGACTTTTCCCGCCGCTGGTGGGTGCTGGGAATCTTCATGTCCTCGCGGTACTTGGCCACCGTGCGCCGGGTGACGCGAATTCCTTCCGCCAGCAGGCGCTGGGCGATGCGCTCGTCGGTCAGCGGCTCGTGGGGATCCTCTTCTTCAATCATCTTGCGCACGCGGCGCTTGAGGGTGAGAAGCGAGGTCTGGCGGCCCGAGGGGCCGCCCACCGACTCGGAGAAGAACGAGCGTAGCTCCACCACGCCCTGCGGCGTGTGGGCGTACTTGTTGGCCACCGCCCGGCTGACCGTGGAGGGATGCACGCCGACCGCCTCGGCCACTTCCTTGATCAGCAAGGGCTTGAGGTGGTCGGGGCCGCGCTCGAGAAAGGCCCGCTGCCGCTCCACCACCATCTCGCACACCCGCTGGATGGTGTGTTTGCGCTGCTCGATATTCTTCAGCAACTGGATGGCAGCGGCGAACCGCTCCCGCACGTACTGCCGCACGTCCTGGGAGGCGGCGCGGCGGTCGAGCATGCGGCGGTAGATGGGGCTCAGCCGCAGTTGCGGCATCTCGTCGTCGTTCAGCCGCACCTGGTACTCGTCGCCCACTTTGACCACAAAGACGTCGGGCTCAATCGAGCGGGTCTCGGCGCGGTTGTAGCGCAGCCCCGGCCGCGGGTCGAGCTTCTTGATCACCTCGATGGCCGCCAGCACCGCCGGCAGAGGCCGGTTCAGCGCCCGCGCTACTTCTTTGTACTGTTTGTTCTGCAACTGCTTCAGGTGGTCGCTGACAATCTGGTGGGCCAGGTGGTTCTCCGGCTCCAACGTCTTCAACTGCAGCAGCAGGCACTCGCGCAGATCGCGCGCCGCCACTCCCAGGGGATCGAACTCCTGCACCAGCTTCAGCGCCTCTTCCACGTGGTGCAGCTCGTGCTCGTCGCTCTTGGCGATTTCCTCCAGGGTGGCCTTCAGATAGCCGTCTTCGTTGAGATTGCCGATGATGGAGAGGACGGCTGACTTGACCTCGTTGGGCGCCAACGCCAGGCCCAACTGCCAGTCCAGATGGTCGGCCAGCGTGCTGGGAGGCGAGAGGAAATTCTCGAAGGAGGGCCGCTCGATCTGTTCACGCTCGGACTGGCGCTCGCTGGCGTCCATGTACTCTTCGAAGATGGCCTTCATGTCGAACTCTTCGAAGGGGTCCTTCATTTCCTCCTGCGGGGTTTCGGCCTCGGTTCGCTCCACGCTCTCCTCTGGCCCTTCGCCCTCGCGCGGCAGGCCGTCCTCGCCGATCTCTTCCAGCACCGGGTTCTGCATCAACTCCTGCTGAATCATCTCCCGCAGCTCCAGCTTGTTGAGCTGGAGCAGGCTGACCATCTGCACCAGGCTGGGGGTGAGGATCTGCTTCTGCGTGAGCTTCAGTTGCAGTTTGGGTTCAAACCAGGCCATGATGACGTCGCTAGTGCAACTGGAAATTATCCCCCAGGTAGATCCGCCGCACCTCCGGGTCGTTGCCCAGCTCCTCCGGGGTGCCGCTGCGAAAGATGCGGCCGTTGTGGATGATGTAGGCGCGGTCGGTCACCCGCAATGTCTCGCGCACGTTGTGGTCGGTGACCAGGACGCCGATGCCGCGTTGCTGGAGGTCGCGCACGATCTTCTGGATGTCGAGCACGGTGATGGGGTCGATGCCGGAGAACGGCTCGTCAAGCAGCAGGAAGCGCGGCGACAGCACCAGCGCCCGGGCGATCTCCACCCGCCGACGCTCGCCCCCGGAGAGCGTGTAGGCCTGGTGGCTGCGCAGATGCGTCAGTCCCATCCCCTCCAGCAGCTCCTCCAACCGCTCGCGCCGCTCGTGAACGTTCAGCGGCAGCGTCTCCAATACCGCCAGCAGGTTCTCTTCCACATTCAGCTTGCGGAAGACGGAGGGCTCCTGCGGCAGGTAGCCCAGTCCGTGGCGCGCCCGCAGGTACATAGGAAAGTCGGTGAGGTCGGTGCCGTCGAGTGTGACCCGCCCGAAGTCCGGTCGGGTCAACCCCACCAGGATATGAAAGGTGGTGGTCTTGCCGGCGCCGTTGGGACCGAGCAGGCCGACCACTTCGCCGGGCGCGATGCTCAGGCTGACGTTGTCAACAACTCTGCGGCCGCGGAATGACTTGGCGAGATCAACGGCAGTCAGTTGAACCATACGTCATTGCGTCCACGGCCGCCGTGTGACGGTGCGTGTCCCTTCGGCTGAATCAATAGACAGCGTATCATCCGCTAAAAACAAAGTCAAACGAGCGCCGGTAGTGGTGCCGCGCTGCGGGTCGCGCAGCGTGGGTGTGCCGCCCCACAGCACCACCGTCTGGGCGTCGGCGCGATACTCGCCTTCGTCGCTGCTGGCCTGCAAACCGCCCTGCTCGATCAGCACCCCGCCGCCGGCGTGCACTCGCTCCAGCCGGGCGCTGTCGCTGCTGAGAAACACCTCCAGGCGCGGAGTGTGGAGGGCTCCGAAATCATTGCGGGCGATCACGTGGGCGTCAAACACGGCCCGGCGGTCGGCAGCCAGATAGCTGAACCGCTCGGCGGTCACGCGCACGGCGCGCCGACTCTCGGCGCTCTGCCCCTGGCTCCGCGCTTCCACAAACAGGGCCGACACCTCCCCGGTAGCTGTTAGCTTTCCCGGCTCGCCGATCAGTTCAATCACCGATGCCGCCAGGCGGTTCTCGCCCTGCCACAAGCGCGCCCGGCCTTCGTAGCGCGCCCGCCTTTCTTCGGGCCAAGCGTGCAGGCGCTCGGCCGCCAACTGCACCGGCTCTCCGCTACCAAAGCCATCCGACGCCCCGGCGGCGGGCTTGCCCGTAGTGCGCACATCACCCTCGGCCCGCAATTCCCCGCTCTCCTCGAGGAACTCAATCCGCCCGGCGCTGGTCCGGCTGCTCGCGTCCCACACCACTGGTTGTTCGCGCAGAACAATAGGATTGCCCGCGCCGGTGTAGTCGGCCCGGCCAGCCTGGGCCTGCCAGCGCTCGTCCCTGTAGCGGAAGCGGCCCCACTGCTCCGCCGCCGCCAGCGTTCCCTGTGGGGTGAAGCGGGCCCGCAGTTCGTCGCTCGTGGAGCTCCGCGGCCCGCTGCCCGGCGGGCTCTCCCGCATCTCCACACTGCCGGAGGCGGCCAGGGCGCGCAGTTGCCGATTCTCAGCAAACTCGATTTGCAGGCGGTCTGCGACCACCGTGCGTTCCTCGCCCGTCCGCCGCCGCTGTACCAATGTCCCCCGACCGCGGGCGGTCAAGAGCTGCCGTCCGGCGCCGCGCAGCGACAACTCCAGCTCCGGGGCGCGCAAGCTGCGCGTCTCCCCCGCCGTTTCAACTACCAAACTGGGCGACCCGGTAGCCACCACCCGCTCCAGCACCGGTCCGGGCAGCTTGAAATGAAACACCGCCTCCTGGCAGCTCAACCGCTCGCTGGAGTCCGGCCCCTTGCCCTGGAACTCCACCTGGCCGCTGGCCCGCAGCCGCTCCATGCCGCCAGCGGCGGCGTATTCGCCCACCGCCTGCGCCGCGCGCACGGTGAGCGTGCGCCCGTCCTGCGGGATGGTGGCGCGAGCGTTGCCCACCGCCTCAATCCGCCGGGTGCGAAACTCGGAGTCCAGCTCCAGCCGCAGCCTGTCGGCCACCAGGCTGCGATCGCCCACCACGATCTGCAGCGGGGCTGCCAGCTCGAAAATGCGAGAACTGGCGTTGTACTCCAGGCGCGAGCCCGTGATGCGGACTGGCTGTTCCGCGGTCCGCTGGGCGAGAATGGCAATCTCCTCGCCGAATCGCACCCTGGGTTCGACCGACTGATAACGCAGGCCCACGGCTTCGCCCGTCCCGCCGGGGAAAACAAACCGCACCGGCTCGTCCGTCCAGGCAACGCTCTCGTTGGGGTCAAACTGCAGCGCCGTCGTGGTGAGTTGAATGGAGGGCGCCCGAGCCGCTTCCGCCGCCCCGCTGTTGCGCAGCAGGACGATGACCTCGCCGGGACAGATAATCCGCTCCGTCCGGCCGGCGTCGTACTCGCAGCGGGTGGTGCGAATCTCGTCGGCGCGCTCGCCTCGCTGGCCGTAGATGCGCACCAGCACATCCTCCAGCACGGTGGTCCGGCCAGCGCGCTCGGTGGTACGCGAGGCTTCTACGGTGAAGAGCGTCTGCCCTTCCTGCGTGCGGGAGAAGGTGAATTTCTCCGCCTGCTGCTGGACGTCGGTGCCGACGGTGGCGGGAAGG
>DATEUS010000148.1:0-2330 GCA_035282985.1 Candidatus Acidiferrales bacterium | reverse complement strand
GGACGCGCCCGCCATGCTGGGGGCGCTGGCGTGGTACGTGCTGCTGCTGCTGCCGGCGGCGACGTTTGAGGAGTTGGTCTTTCGGGGCTATCCCTTTCAGCGGCTGGTGGAAGGTGTGGGTGCTCTTGGAGCCGTGCTGGTGCTCTCGGCGCTTTTCGGGCTGGTGCACTTGGGCAACCCGTCCCCCACGCCGTTGTCCACCGCCAACACCATGCTGGTGGGGGTTCTCTTTGCCCTAGCTTATCTGAAGACCCGCGGCTTGTGGCTGCCGATTGGCTTGCACTTCGCCTGGAATTTCTGGCTGGGATTTGTCGTCTCTCTGCCGGTGAGTGGCCTGGAGCTGTCGCGGACGCTTCTGGTGGCGAAGGTGAGTGGGCCCGAGTGGCTCAGTGGTGGCAGCTATGGCCCCGAAGGTAGCCTGCTGACGACAGCGGTGATTCTGGCAGCGACGTTCTGGCTGGCGCGCACGCGCCGTCTGGTTGTTTCCCCCGAGCTGGCAAGAGAGTTACAATAACAACCGGGCGGCGAAATGAGACCCGGCTTCAGGGCGGCGCCAGGCTTTCTCTTTTTGGTCTTGGTCTGGAGCGTGCCTGCCTTCGCTGGAGCTTCCCTCGACTCCGCTCGGGACGAGCCGGCAGGCAGGCCTGCCGGTGGCGTCGCCCCTACCGAAACAACCTCGCAGCCCCTGACGCCGGAGAATCGTCTCTCTATTCTGCGCCACCTGGCCTACGAGTACGCCACCACGCTGCAGCCGTTGCCCGCCAGCCAGAAGGTGAAGGAAGCGCTGGAGGTGGACCGCGCTGGCCGCATTAACGAGGACAAGCTGCGGCAGACGCTGGCCAACCGCGGCGCAGCGGTCCAGCCGGGCGAAATCGTCCAGGTCACCGATGTGGAGTTCCAGCGCGATGCCATCCTCTTCGAGATCAATGGCGGCGGCAAGAAAAAGAAAAAGTGGTACCAGCGCATCCAGATTCAAGCCGGAGGTCCCGGGGGAGTCGGCCAGGTGCCGACCTCGGGGCCGCAGCAGACGCCACCGCCGCCCGACGGCGAGGCGCCCAAGCTGGGACAAGGGTCGTGGATTCTGCTGAGCTTTGCCGGTGCCCTGCCCGACATGACATCCGAGGACGTAAAAAAGATGCTGGGCGGGGTGCTGGACTTCAGCCGCCAGTCGGTCACTGTGCCCTGGATTGAGACCATTCCCGAGGAGTTCCGCCAGGCCATCGAAGAAAAGCGGGCACTGGTGGGGATGAACAAGAAGATGGTGCTGACGGCGCTGGGACGCCCGCAGCGCAAAGTGCGCGAGGTCAAGGACGGTCAAGAGACCGAAGATTGGATCTACGGCAACCCGCCTTTCGTGACCTTTGTCACCTTCGTCGGCGACCAAGTGGTGGCAGTGAAAGAGTACCGCTAGACTCGCCTGCGCCTGTCCGCCGCCGGCAAGGACTCCTTGACAGAAACCCGGCGCGGCAGTAGGCTGCGCGGATTCCATCAACCTGCTTTCAGTGAGGTCAAAGGAGGGAGTATGCGTCGAATCTTGCTGAGCGTTTTGTGCGTTGCAGCTCTGGCCCTGGCGGTGTTTGCCGAGCCCGGGCACGAAGGCGCCGCAGCGGAAGTAATCGTCCTCACCAAAGCCCAATGGGCGGCCGAGATGCAGAACGATGTAGCCGCGGCCATGAAGAACGTGGCCGACGACTACACCGAGTTCAATTCCGACTATCCCACCCGGCTGGACGGCAAGGCCTTGAACGTGCGGCTGGCCGAAGCCCAGTCCAAGGGCCCTGGGCGCATGGTGGCGGGGGAGATGGCCAACGAGAAGGTGCAGGTGTACGGAGACGTGGCGATTCTCACCTACAACTTCGTCGGGGCCAGCAAGAACAAGGATGGCGAGGTGGAGCCGCAACTGGCGAAGTCCACCCGCGTTTACGTCAAGAAGAACGGGCAATGGTGGCTGGTGCACGCCAACTTTGGCGCGGTCGGCGACTGAGGCCCTGAGTACGGCGCGGGCGCCTGGGAAGACGAGCCGGGCGCCCGCTTTCTTTCCCCGCCCCCAGCGCAGAGAAAAGCCACCACAGAGACACAGAGGGGACAGAGAAAAGCAGATTCCTCGCCTGCGGCTCGGAATGACAACTGTGGGGTTGGTCATACTTACTTCTCTGAGCATCTCAGTGCTGCTGTCATTCCGAATCCCTTGCCCCCGCCACGCGGGGTGAGGAATCTGCTTGTTGCCACCCAGCGGCGGGAGCCCTTCGACTGCGCTCCCTTCGACTTTGCTCAGGGCAAGCAGGACAAGCCGCTGGGCTGGACGGCGAATGGTGGGTAGCGACGAAGAG
>DATEUS010000147.1:0-5750 GCA_035282985.1 Candidatus Acidiferrales bacterium | reverse complement strand
GACCCGGGGACCTGACGGGGCGGCAGCGGCGCCCCACCCTGGTGTTGGCGATGGCCAACCCGGCCGATATGGCCGCCATCCAGGACGTGGAGTTTGCCACCGAGTGCTCCGTCAAGCCGGTGGTGGCCACCCGCACCGAGGTGATGGACGCCATTGACCGCTACTACGCCCCCGAGAACTCTCTGCAGGATTTACTGGCCAACGTCTCGGAGAGTGAGGAGTTGCGGATCGTTGGCGTCGAAGGCGAGGAAGGCGACACCTCGGTGAGCGACGCCCGCAGCCAGGCCGAGCTGCCGCCGGTGGTCAAGCTGGTCAACCTCATCGTGCTGGACGGCATCAAGCAGGGCGCCAGCGACATCCACATCGAGCCCGCCGTCAACGACGTTCAGGTGCGCACCCGGGTCGACGGCCTGCTGCGCGAGTTCATGCAGGTGCCCAAGTGGCTCCACGGACCCCTGGTCTCGCGCTTGAAGATTCTCTCCCGGCTCGACATCGCCGAGCGGCGCGTCCCCCAGGATGGCCGCATCAAGGTGGCTTTTCAGAACCGGGACGTCGACCTGCGCGTCTCCACCCTCCCCACCCACTTCGGGGAGAAGGTGGTGTTGCGTGTGCTGGGCTCGGGCAAGGCGGTGCCGGGTACGCATGAGATCGGCATGCGGCCAGAAGACCTCCGCCTGCTCAAGAATGCCTGCGACCAGCCGCAGGGGATGATTCTCGTCACCGGGCCCACCAGCAGCGGCAAGACCACCACCCTGTATTCCATCCTCAACGAGAAGAAAAGCCCGGCCATCAACATCATCACCGTGGAAGACCCGATTGAGATCCAGTTGGCCGGCATCAACCAGGTGCAGGTGAACAACAAGGCCGGCCTCACCTTCTCTGCCACCCTGCGCTCCATCCTGCGGCAAGACCCCGACGTTATTCTGCTCGGCGAGATTCGTGACCTGGAGACGGCCGAGATCGCCTTCCATGCAGCCATGACCGGTCACCTGGTCTTCTCCACCGTGCATACCAACAGCACCACCGCCACGGTGGCGCGCCTGCTGGAGCTGGGCGTCGACCCCTACCTCGTGGGCACGTCCGTCAACCTCATCCTGGCGCAGCGGCTGGTGCGGAAGCTCTGTCCCCATTGCAAGGAGGAGTACAAGCCGGACCCCAAGATGCTGGAGCGGCTCCGCATCGAGCACACAGACATCACCTTCTATCACGGCCGCGGGTGCGACGCCTGCGGGCACACCGGCTACACGGGGCGCCTGGGCGTCTTTGAACTGCTGCGCATGACCCCCACCATCAAGGAGTTGGTCAACCGCAAGGCCTCGGAGCTGGAGCTGCGCAAGGCCGCGCTCTCGGCCGGCACCCAGCTCCTCTTGCAGGACGCCCTCGGAAAGGTTGCGGCGGGCATCACCACCGTGGAAGAGCTCTTGCGCGTCATCCAACTCCAGGAAGACGAGATCATCCGCTGCCCCAACTGCAACAGCCTCATCAATCTCGATTTTTCCACCTGTCCCTACTGCTTGCACGCGCTGAAAGTTGTCTGCCAGGCCTGCGGGCAGGAGTTGAAGCCGGAGTGGCGCATCTGCCCCTATTGCAACACCAAGGTCACCAAGATGACCCTGGTGGGTGAAATGCAGACTCCTCACCTGCTTCCGGGAGCGACCGTCCAGCCGACTGCTGGCGGGCCCGCGCCAGGTTTGCCGGCGGCGGCACCGCCACCGGCGCCGGAGCCGGAGCCAACGCCCGCTATCGGCGGCGCGCCTCCTGCCAAAGCCCCTCGCATCCTGGTAGTGGATGATGATGATGCTATCCGCCGCCTGGTGGCCAAGTCGCTCCAGGGCCTGCCGGTGAGGCCGGAAGTTCACACGGCCGCCACCGGCGAGGAAGGGTTGGCGACCGCGCAGGCGATGAAGCCCGACCTAGTGGTGCTGGACGTGATGATGCCGGGCCTGTCGGGATTCGACGTTTGCCAGAAGCTGCGCAGCAACATCCAGACCGCCTTTATCCCCATCCTGATGCTGACCGGGAATACCGACGAGGAGAGCCGCACCCGCGGCTTCATGGTCGGCACCGACGACTATATGAGCAAGCCCTTTTCCGTGCCCGAGTTGCACTCCCGCGTCACACGGTTGCTGCGGCGCACCTATGGCCTCTAGCGCCTGAATGGTCAAGGACTATTACTTCCTGCTCGGTTTGCCCCGCGGGGCTCCTCTCGCCGAGGTGAAAGCGGCCTACCGCCGATTGGCGGCCCAGTACCATCCCGACAAGCTGGCCGCGGAAGGTCCTGAAGCGCAGGAAGAAGCCCACACCCGGATGCTGGAGCTGAACGAGGCCATCGCCATCCTTTCCGACCCGGCGCGCCGCGACCAGTACCACGAAATGCTGGACCTCATTCCCGAGCACAAGCCCGACGAGCCCCACCCTTTCACTCGTGTTCAGCCCACCGCAGCGGAAAAGGAGGAGGCGGTCGATTTCTCGGCCGCAGCCACCGGACCGCTGCCGCCTTTGGAGGAGCCCGAAGGCGGTCGCACCCTCTTGCGCGAAGAGGAAGGGCGGAAATTGAAGGACGGCTTGAGTCGGCTGCCGCTAAAGTGGCGGGAGGTCAAATGCCCCGGTTGGCAGTGGGCGCTGCAATCAGCCGGGACACTGGTCGCCTACCGCCACCTAGAGAACCTCAGCCTGCTCTCGGTGCGCACCGTGGTGCGGGGTGTCGAGGCGCTGATTGAAGAGCGCAAGTTGGCCCTGCGGCCCACGGCAGTCATTGCCATGGTCAGCTACGAGAGGCTGATGGACTCCCAGGCCGTACAGGAACAGCTCCAGGCGGCGGTCCGTGGCAAGCGCGGCTGGCTGAAAATGGTCCATCCCGTGCTGATCCTCCACGAGGGCAAGACCCATCGTTCGCACCTGCTGGGAGTTCAACCGGACGACCTGGATATCAGGCGCGTGGTCCACTACTTGGGACGCGGCGGGGCGGCCTAGCAGGGCGCTGAGGTAGTAACTCCTTGTCATTCCGAGCGCAGCGAGGAATCTGCTTGCGTCGGACAACGGGTTGAAGAAAAAGCAGATTCCTCGCCCCGCTTGGCGGGGGCAAGGGCTCGGAATGACAGCGCCCTAGCATTTCTCAGCACCCTGCTAGCTCCTGCCCGCCGCCTGCTGGGTTCTGCCTTCCTTCGCCACGCCTGACGCCGGCGTTTGCCCAACAGCTTTTTCCGGGCGTGGAGTCTGCGTCAGTTTCGGAGCTGGGGCCTGTGGTAGAGTACCGTCAGTGGGTCGGTTTCCGTCCGCCCGCACCACGGAGAAGCTGTTGGTGGAGAAGTGAGCAATGCGTACCAGAGTTTCCTTCCTTGTTCTTGCCCTACTGCTGGGCCTGCCGGCGCGCGGCCAAGAGTTCTGGCAGAAGAAAGACTATCGGTCGTGGTCGGAGGAAGAATGCCGCAGGCTGCTTAAGGATTCACCTTGGGCCAAGCGGCGGACCCCCATGGTCAAGGCCCTTCGGGAGGATCGATGGGGCAGGGTCCTTGTTCAGAGCACGGACGCGCAGGCCCGCACGTTCCTCTACTATCAGGTGCAGCTCCGCTCCGTGCTTCCCATTCGACAGGCCCTTGTGCGCTTGAAACAAATCGCTTCAGGAGATGAGGCGATCCTGCTGCAGCAGCAAAATAGCACCGGTGCGGAAGCGGCTCTGGCGGCAAGCTTCACTGACACGGTGGTCGTTCGCGTTGCTTACCGTAGCAACTTCCTCGACTGGGACCGCGAACTCGCACTGTATTGGCAGCGCCAGACGACGGACACGCTCAAGAACTCGGTTTTCTTGATCGGGGGCAAACATGCAAAGGTCCCGCTGCTTCGCTATTGGGTGGGTGAGGGTGATGTGAGGGAGTTTGAATTTGTCTTTCCACGGATGTACCAAGGTCACCCTGTGGTAAGTCCCCAGGACAAGACTCTACAGCTACACTTTCCTCATCCCGAGCTCAGTTGGCGGGGGCCAGGTTCGGTTGTGATCGAATTCAAGGTGCGAGAAATGACGGTAGGAGGGGAGGTCGCGTATTAGCGCTGTGGTACCGCCAGCGGGACCGTAAAGACGAACTGACTTCCCCGACCTACCTCGCTCTCCACCCAGATTCTTCCGCCATGCTCCTGCACCAGGGCGCGGGCGATTGTTAGTCCCAGGCCGGTGCCTCCCTTCTTCCGGCTCTGTCCGGCCACCTGCTGGAACTTGTCGAAGATGCGCTGAACCTGGTCGGCGGGGATGCCCGGCCCGGTGTCAATCACCCGGCACTCCAGCACGTCAGCTTGGCGGGTGAGCTTGACGGTAACGGTGCCCTCGGCGGGGGAGAATTTCACCGCGTTGCCCAACAGGTTTGTCACCACCTGGTCCAGCCGGTCGCGATCGCCCAGCACATCCGGGAGCGTCTCCGCGCACTCGATGGCCAGCTTGACCCGAAAGCTGTCGGCGTAGCTCTTGATGGTGCGCACACTGCGCTCCACCGCGTCCAGCAGGCTCATCGGTTGCAGCCGCAACTGCATTCGGCCGGCTTCGATCTTGGAAAGATCGAGAATATCGTTGATGAGCCGGATCAGGCGCTCGCAGCCGCTCTGGGCGATGACCAGCAGCTCCTTAGTTTCTTCGTTGACGTCGCCGGCAAACCCGCCCAGCAGCAGGTCGAGCGAGCCCTTGATCGAGGTCATGGGCGTGCGCAGCTCGTGGGAGGCGATAGAGATGAACTCGCTCTTGGTCTGGTCCAGCTCTTTCTCGCGAGTAATGTCCAGGTAGAGGAACAGCCGCCCCAGGTGGGCGCCGTCGGACCCGCGGATGGGCTGGCTGATCTCCTTGAACAGCATTCGCCGGTCGGTGCTGTATTCGACCTGCGCCACCGTGGTCTTCCCCGCGTCGGCCGCCAGCGCTTCCACCCGCGCCCGGTATTCGCCCGGCCGCGCCAGCCCCGGCCCCATCAGCTCCACCAACTCTGCGACTGTCTTGCCTCGCAGGAATTCTTCCGCCACCCCCAGCAGCTCGGTCCAGGCGCGGTTGGCGAAAAACAGGCGCTGTTGTCGATCGAGGGCGAAGGCCGGGGCGGGAAGGGAATCGAGCAAGGAGCGCAGGACGGCCGGGTCGGCGGCTGCGCTCTGCGGCGCGCGGGATTTTTTAGATTGGGTAGACATCAAATGTCGGCGCGGCCGGTCGCTCACTCCGCGGAGGAGGGGACGCCGCCAGCCTGGGACAGCAAGTCGAGCACCTGCTGGGGCAACTCCAGGGGGTCGAAGGGCTTGTGCAAGTAGCCGATGGCCCCCAGCGCCAGGCCCCGCTGCGTCTCACCCTGCTGGGTGCTGGCGGTGAGGAAGATGACCGGGATGTCTCGGGTGGCGGGGTTGGCTTTCAGGCGTTCACAGGTGGCGAAGCCGTCCAGCTTCGGCATCATCACGTCGAGCAGAATCACGTCGGGCCGCTCCCGCTGCGCCAGCGCCAGGCACTCTTCTCCGTCCGCTGCCACAACCACCTTCCAGGTGCCTTTCTTTCGGAAACCCATCTTCGCCAGGCGCCGGATGTCTTCCTCGTCTTCCGCCAGGAGGATTTTCATCCGAGTCTCTGCGCTTCCCGGACGAAGCGCTGATGGCTCCCGCGAGGGCGACCCACGTTGAGCATTGTACGGACGCCGGCTTTGTCTTTTCAACTCCTTTATAATACACGTGAAGCCGGCTGTGTCCGGCTTTCGCCTTGTCGCCGCCTCCGCCGCTGTAGTAATCTCAATTCTTTG
>DATEUS010000146.1:0-5899 GCA_035282985.1 Candidatus Acidiferrales bacterium | reverse complement strand
ACCGGGCCCGCTACCTCGCCGACCCCGACTTTGCCCAGGTGCCGGTCGCTGGCCTTATCAGCAAGGACTATGCCGCTGCGTTCGCCGCCGCCATCAGCCGCCAGCGCGCCTCTGCCAGCGCTGAACTGGAGCGGCCCGACCCGCTGCAATTCCAAAGCGCGAGCGCCGCGCCGGTGGTGGCTGGCAGCGCCCGCCTGCCATCAATTCGTGGCGGGCAGGCCCGCCGCGAGGGCGAGAACACCACTCACTTTTCCGTCATGGATGCCGCCGGCAACGCCGTCGCCTGCTCCACCACCATCAACGACAGCTACGGCAACGGCATCACCGTCCCCGGCCTCGGCTTTCTGCTCAACAACGAAATGGACGACTTCACCGTCGAACCCGGTGCCCCCAACGAACTCTTCGGCCTGGTGCAGGCCGACGCCAACAAGATCGAGCCCGGCAAGCGCCCCCTCTCGGCCATGACGCCGACGCTAGTGGTGAAGGACGGAAAAACCGTGCTGGCGCTGGGCAGCCCCGGCGGCCCGCGCATCATCTCCGCCGTGGCCGAAGTGCTTCTGCACCGGCTTTTTTTTGGCGAGGAACTGGCGCTGGCCGTGGCCCGGCCCCGCCTGCACCACCAGTGGCTGCCCGATGCCGTTTACGTCGAGGAAGGGGCGTTTTCCGAGGCCCAGCTCAAGGGCCTGCGCGCTCGCGGCCACACCGTGCGCCCCATTTCTGAGATCTCGAATTCGCGCCCGCTGACCACCAGCGTCGGCACGGTCAACGCCGTCGGGCGTGACCCGGTCACCGGCAAGTTCTACGGCGTGGCCGATGCCCGCCGCGGCGGCGCCGCCCGCGGCTACTGAGGCCAGTGATGGACCGGGCCCTTTCCACCCACTTGTTCGTTGACAGGAAGCTGACGCCCGCTATCTTGCAGCAGGTGGAAGAGGCTGGCCTGCCGGCGGTGGAGATCTTCTGCGCCCGGCAACACTTTGACTACGCCGACCCCGCCCAGGTCCGCGAACTCTCCGCCTGGTTCGCCGACCACGAGCTCGAATTGCGCTCCCTGCACGCCCCGATGTACAGCGACTTCGAGTGGGGGCACAGCGGCAGCCAGGCAGTGGTCAACCTGGCCGAGCTCGAGCCCGTGCATCGCCAGGAATCTCTCGATCAGGTGAAGCGGGCACTGGACGTCTCCGAGCGCATTCCCTTTCGCTATATGGTGCTTCATGTAGGCGTCCGTGGCGAGAGTTTTGAGCCGAAAAAGTTTGACGCCGCCCTCGCCAGCCTGGAGACTCTGCTGGCCTTTGCCCGCCCCCGGGGCGTGCAATTGCTCCTGGAGAACACGCGCAACGAGCTGTCGACTCCGCAACGCCTGCGCGCGTTCATCGACTCCCTCGGATTCGACGCCCTGCGCGTTTGCTTCGACGTCGGCCACGCCCACCTGTGCGGCAGCGTTGAGGCTCATTTCGAGCTGCTGCGCGACCTGGTGGTCTCCACTCACGTTCACGATAACCACGGCCTGGACGACGACCACCTCTTTCCCTTCCAGGGCAGCATCGACTGGGAGGCGACGATGCGCACTCTCACCTCCGCTGCGGGCGACTTCCCCTTGCAGCTCGAGCTGCGCGACTACGGCGAGTTTCCCCGGCCCTTGGAGAAAGCTCTCGAAATTTTCGCGCGCCTGGAAGAACTGGTCCCGGCGCCCCAACTCTAGACGCCCCGATGCCTGAATTCACCATCGCCCGCGCCGCCGACTTCGAAGGCCAGCAGGTCACCCTGCGCGGCTGGCTCTACAACCTGCGCGAGTCGGGCAAGCTCCTCTTCCCCATCTTCCGCGACGGCACCGGCCTGATGCAGGCCGTGGTTTCGAAGGCCGACGTCAGCCCGGAAATCTGGGAACGGGTCGGCTCGCTCACCCAGGAATCAAGCGTGATTGCCCGCGGCAGCGTGCGGCGCGACCCGCGCGCCCCCGGCGGCTACGAGCTCGTCCTGCGCGACCTGGAAATTGTGCAGGCGGTCCCCCTCGATGAGCCCTACCCGATTTCCCTCAAGGAGCACGGGGTCGACTTCCTGATGGATCGCCGCCATCTTTGGGTGCGCTCCCCGCGCCAGGCCGCCCTGCTGCGTCTGCGTCACGAAGCGATGCGCAGCGCCCGCGAGTTTCTGGACAACCAGGGCTTCGTGGAAACCTCCGCCCCCATCCTCACTCCCGCCGCCTGCGAGGGCACCAGCACGCTTTTCGAGCTCGACTACTTCGACCTCGGCCAGGCGTACCTCACCCAGTCGGGCCAGCTTTACATCGAAGGTACCGCCGCTGCTTTGGGAAAGGTCTACTGTTTCGGCCCCACCTTCCGGGCCGAGAAATCGAAAACCCGCCGCCACCTGACTGAGTTCTGGATGCTGGAGCCGGAGGTGGCCTTCGCCACCTTGCCTGATCTGATGAAACTGGGCGAAGAGCTGGTGAGCGCCATTGTCGAGAAAGTGCTGGAGCGCCGCCGCGCCGACCTGGAAACCTTGGGCCGCGACCTCAGCAAGCTGGAAAAGATCAAGCCGCCCTTCTACCGTCTCAGCTACGACGAAGCCCTCGAAGTCGTCCACAAGAAAGGCAGCCAGCTTCCCTGGGGCGAAGACCTCGGCGGCGCTGACGAGACGCTGCTCTCCGAAGCGTTCGACAAACCCGTCATCGTCCACCGCTACCCGGCCAAGGCCAAGGCCTTCTATATGGAGCCCGACCCCGAGCGCCCTGAGCTCGCCCTCTGCATGGACATGATTGCCCCCGAGGGCTACGGCGAGATCATTGGCGGCAGCCAGCGCATCTCCAGCCTGGAGCTGCTCCGCCAGCGAATCAAGGAGCACAACCTGCCCGAAGAGGCCTTCCAGTGGTACATCGACCTGCGCAAGTACGGCAGCGTCCCCCACGGCGGCTTCGGCCTGGGCATTGAGCGCACCGTGGCTTGGATTGCTGGCATCCAGCACATTCGCGAGACCATTCCCTATCCCCGCATGCTGTATCGCATCTACCCTTGAGCCAATGGGACGAATGCGCGGGGAGGCGGGTAGAATGAAGACGGCCGGAATAGTCCGGTAGGAGAAGATGCCCGGCGGCAAAGTTCGCATCATCGGCGTGCCCATGGACTTGGGCCAGGACCGCCGCGGCGTGGACATGGGCCCCTCAGCCCTGCGCGTCGCCGGCCTCAATGCCCACCTGCGCGCGCTGGGCTACACGGTGGAAGACGCCGGCAACCTCTCCGTGCGCGTCCCTGAAGAGATGCCCGTGGGCGAGAAGCGGGCCAAGTACCTGGCGGAGATTGCCGACACCTGCAAGGAGTTGGCTGTGGCCGTTGGCCGCGCATTGGAGGATGGCTGCCGGCCGCTGGTGCTGGGCGGCGATCACTCTATCGCCATCGGCTCGCATAGCGGCGTCGCCGCCCACTTCCGCAAGCGCAAGGAGAAAATCGGCTGCCTCTGGCTCGACGCCCACGGCGATATGAACACGCCCGACAGCTCCCCCAGCGGCAACGTGCACGGCATGCCCCTGGCCAGTATCCTTGGCCACGGCGCACCGGAGTTGACCCATCTCCTGGGTTTCGCGCCCAAAGTGGCGGCGGAGAACTGCGCCGTGGTTGGCGTGCGTGAACTCGACGCCAAGGAAAAGAAATTCGTCCGCCACAGCGATGTCTGCGTCTTCACTATGCGCGAGATTGACGAGCGCGGTATGCGCGCCGTGATGCAGGAAGCGCTGGCCCGCGCCAGCCAGGGGACCGCCGGCTTTGTCACCAGCCTCGACCTCGACGTGGTTGACCCCGACGAGGCTCCCGGCGTCGGCACCGCCGTCCGCGGCGGGGTCACTTACCGCGAGGCCCACCTGGCGATGGAGATGATCGCTGACTCCGGCAAGATGCTGGCGCTGGAAGTGGTGGAGATCAATCCTGTCATCGACGCCCGCAACAAGACCGCCCAGCTCGGGGTCGAACTGGTACTCTCGGGCCTAGGCAAGAGGATCCTCTAGCGGAGGGGCAATGAAGAAAGGCACACTCGCTCTCCTGGTTCTGTTCGCTGCCG
Organism: Candidatus Acidiferrales bacterium; assembly: GCA_035282985.1. Lineage (GTDB taxonomy): Bacteria > Acidobacteriota > Terriglobia > Acidiferrales > 2-02-FULL-67-57 > DATEUS01. Next base: position 1,852 of record DATEUS010000146.1, on the reverse strand, counting down.
TTCTTCTCAGTGCGCAGGGGGCGCCGCCCCCGCCCGGCGCTGTCCGCGCCATCGAGGTTGACGCTCCTGAGGGCGCCATCCTCAGCTTCCGAACCCGTGGTAAGACCACCGTGGAACTGGTGGGCACTCCGCGCTATCACCACTCCTCCGGCAAAGCGGAGATTGAGAGCCGCACCGGCTACGTAGAAATCAAGATTGATCGCGGAGATATTGAGGGGCTACCCCCAGCTCCTGGCTGGGGGGCTGACTACCTGACCTACGTGTTGTGGGTAGTGCCAGTCAGCGGCGCGGCGATGAACGTAGGCGAGGTAGTCTTGCGCGACGATCGCACCGAGGAGCTCAAAGTCAGCGCGCCCTATCAAACCTTCTGGCTGCTGGTCACCGCCGAGCCGGATTTCGCCGTCAGTCAGCCCAGCCCGGTGGCCGTGTTGGTCAGCCGCAGCCAGGAGCAGACCCGCACCGGCAACAAGGCCCTGGCCGTCCCGGGCAAGCTTCTTTACTACACCCGCTACACCGACTACGACACCACCCCGGCGGGCGAACAGTCACCGGGCGTGCCTGCCGACTTGCGCCAGGCACGCCACGCCGTGGCGCTGGCCTCCCGGCACGAGCTGCTTGGCCTTGCCGCCCTCACGGGCAGAGATCTGCTGGCCGATGAGCAGCAGGCCCGCGACCTCATGACGCCAGCACGCGCTTACCTCGAGCAAGCTGAAGCCGCAGCCCGGCAAGAAAGCGAAAGCCAGGAGGCAATCCAACTGGCCCGCACTGCTACTCAAATGGCCGAAGACGCCCGCGCCCTGGCCACCGGCGCCGCCGCCACCACTCGCCTGGCTGCCGAAGCGGTCGCGCTGCGCGGCAGCCTCGCTCAAGCCCAGCGCGACCTCACCAGCCTCGGCGACCGCTTCAGCCAGCTCGAAGCCTCCCTTGACCTCGAACGCCGCCGCACCCGCGACCTGGAGAGCCAACTGCTGGCCTTGCGCGAGCAGGTGGGCTTGCTGGAGGGCACGGTGGCGGGCGCCCAGCAGGACACCGCCCGCCTGAAGGAAGAGCGCAGCCGGCTCTGCGAAGAGCTTCGCCGCCAGCTCGTCTCCCTCGGCCAACTCACCGAGGAGGGCAATCAACTGACGCTCTCGCTCGCCTCCGATATCCTCTTCGAATTCAACCGCTACAACCTGCAACCGGTCGCGCGGGAGAACTTGGCCAAGCTCGCCGTCCTTCGCCTGTTGCTCTTTCCCGAGGCCCCGATGCGCTTCGAAGGCCACACCGACCTGGTGGGGGAGGAGGACTACAACCAGTGGCTCTCCGAGCAGCGCGCCCTCGCCGTCTACCGCTATTTCCTGGAGGAGCAGTTGGCCCAGTCCCGCATCCCCGATGAGCGCACGTTTCTCCAGGAGCGGCAGGAGGTGGTGGGCAAGCTGCTCAACATGAACTACAACACCGCCCGCCGCCAGGCCAGCCAGCGGCGGGAGATGCTAGCCCAGTTGGGCGGGGCGGTGGTGGGCAAGGGCATGAGCGAGCCGCTTGTCCCTGAGAAAGGGGCCGACGAGCAGAACCGCCGCGTCGCTCTGGTCTTTCCCGAAGGCAACGTGCGCGGGCTCAGCTCGCTCTGCCCAGCCGACTCATCCGTGCCCTGAGGAGGCGAGAGGACACGATGGCGAAGAAGGTGCGCGTCGGCGTGCTCTTCGGCGGGCGCTCCGGCGAGCATGAAGTCTCGCTGGTCTCCGCCGCCTCGGTGCTGCGCGCGCTCGACCCGGCCAAGTATGACGTCATCCCCATCGGCATCACCAAGCAGGGGCGCTGGGTGCTGCCGCAGGCGCTGGCGCAAGGAAACCGCCCCGCCTTAAAGGAGGCT
>DATEUS010000145.1:0-6303 GCA_035282985.1 Candidatus Acidiferrales bacterium | reverse complement strand
GGGTGGGGGCCGTTGGCGATGAAAAGATAATCCGAGGTGGGCGCGAAGGTTCCGGAGACCGCCATCTCAGCCACCCGCCAGACGCTCTTGTCCTCGAACGAGACCAGAAACAGCTTGTAGCTGATAACGTCCAGGCCGCTTTCCACCGGCTGACCCAGAAGCAGGAACCGACCGTCGGGAGAAAGCAGGAGGAGCGTCTCCAAGCCTTCGTGGGCTGCCTGCCAGCCAATGTGCTGCTCTCCCGTCTCTGCGGTCGCACTCCATTCCATGCTCTGGCTCTTCTCCGCGGCATCGGTGCCTTCGATCAGGGTGTAGTGCTCCTGGGCGAATCCAGGCAGGGCCAGCAGAGTAATCCCCAGCGCTGCCGACGGCAGGTGATTGCGAATCCCAGTCAGCAGAGCCATCGGGTCGCCTCCAAAGGGTCGCCAACGAACGTATGCTATCTTAGACGCTGTTTTCAGGCGGGAGAAGCCGGAGCGGGTCTGCGGCGGGGCTTGCCGCGTTCGGCTACAGGTTGGCGCGGGGCTTGACCCGCTTGGTGTCTTTGGGGACGTTGAGGCGCAGCTTGGAGTTGGCGATGCGGACGTTGACCTTGATGTCGGTGTAGCGAGTCAGCAGGTAGTCGCCGCCCACCTCATAGAACTTCTGCTGCACCGGCACCCAGGAGGCCATATCGAGCCAGAGCTGGATTTTGTGGATCTGGTTGCGGATGCGCTCGTCGCGGGGCGTGAGCTCGATGTGCAGCGCCGGGTTGGGGTTCCCATTCAGTTTCGTCTCCCCCAGGACGGTGATCAGGTAGGCGTCCTTCAGATCGTCGCCCTTGGTGCCGAAGCCCAGCAGCAGAAACTGCTCCACCAGGGCGCGATGCTTCTTCAGGTCGAACTCCTGAATCTGGCTCATCTTGGGGTAGTAGATTTCCGCTTTGTTGCCGGTGAAGAGGATGTCCTTGGGCTCGGGGTTGGTGAGTTCGATTTTTACCCGATGGTCTTTGCTGTAGTAGAGCTGGCCGGTCTCCACCGCCTTGTGGTCGACCACCACGGTGACTTTGGTGTATTCCAGGGCGGCGGTCAGGGTTTCGAAGCGCTCACTGGCCTCGTTCAGGCGCTCGACCAGCGTCTTCTCGGTCCACGGGCGCGGCTGGGCGACGCTGGCCAGCGACACTCCCAGACACAAAAAAAGCGCGGCAAACTCTACAGTGATTCGCACCTGCGGTCTCTTCGTTCAGGCCCTGCTACTCCCCCACCCAAACATCATACCACGTCACCGCGCCGTTCGGGTCGCTATAGGGTTCGATGCGGGCGATGTGGACGGGGTGGCCCAGATTCACCGCCAGCACTTCTTCGGCGGCGCGCTGCGGGTCGTCGTCGTAGCTCGCCAGCAGCTCGGCGCTCACCCGGTAGCGGGTGCCGTTGGCGTCGGCGTCCAGACGCACGATGTCCCCGCCCAGGTGTCGGCCGTAGACCGGCTGATCGTGGAAATAGCGGGAGGGGGTGAGGAGCACAAAGACCAGGATCAGCCCCACCATCACGTCGTACTGCCAGGAGCCGCGCTCGTACTGCCAGAGCACGAAGCCCTTCAGCGTGCCGCCCAGACCGCGACGCGGGGGCGCAGGGGGAACGGAGGCGTCCTGTTTGTTCATTCCGGGTCGGGCACGGCGTCGGGATAAAGGATCTTGCCGTCGCGCATGTGCAGGGTGCGCTCGGCGTAGGCGGCGGCCTCCGGGTTGTGGGTGATCATGATGATGGTCTGGCCCAGTTCCTCGTGCAACTGTTTCAGCATCCGCAGCACGCTTTCGGAGTTCTGGGTGTCGAGGTTGCCGGTGGGCTCGTCGGCCAGCACCAGCTTGGGCTCGGTGACCACGGCGCGGGCAATGGCCACCCGCTGCTGTTCGCCGCCGGAGAGTTCCCGGGGCCGGTGGTGCAGCCGATCCCGCAGCCCCAGCAGGTCAACGGTTACCGCGAAACGGTGGGGGTCGAAGCCGTCGCCCTGAATCTGCTGGGCGATAGCGATGTTGCCGTAGGCGGAGAGAGTGGGCAGCAGGTTGTAGCGTTGGAAGACGAAGCCGATTTTCCGCCGCCGCAGCAGGGTGCGCTCGGCGTCGCTCATCTCGCTTAGGTCGTTGCCGTCCACCAGCACTCGGCCCGAGGTGGGCGGAGTCAGCCCGCCCAGCACGTAAAGCAGCGTCGACTTTCCGCAGCCTGACGGGCCCATGATGGCCAAGAACTCGCCCTCGCGCACCTCCAAGTTGACGCCGCGCAGCGCCGGCACCTCCACCTTGCCGGTGTGATAAATCTTCCAGAGATCTTCTGCCTTGACGACTGGCTCCACGACCTACGCCATCCGTTGGCCCTTTCTCGCGGCCCGCCGCCGCACTGCGGCTGACCGCCGGCCTTGTTGTGCCCATTCTACACCTGCGCTGGAATCCCTGGCTACACCTCACCTGCGCTTCGCCGCGGGGCCGAGCGCACACCACGTTCTTCCCTGTCTTTGTGGTCATGTAGGGGAGGGGCTTGACCCCTCCCTCTTTTCTTTGACCCTGTTGCTGGCGGGGACAAGCCCCGCCCCCACGCAAATGCTGACCCAACTTCAGGCTAGGTAGGGCGGGGGTTTACCCCCCGCCAGAATGTTCCCCTACAATTCCGGCGCGAAGTTGGCAGAGCGCGCCGTGGTGCGCTGGTGCTGCTCTCCGAAGGTTTTACTCGTAGCCCAGGGCGACAATGGTGTCCTGGCGCGCGGCCAGCCAGGCCGGATAGGCCGCGCCCACGGCGCCGCTCACCACCGCCAGCACGCCCGCCTTCAGCAGCCAGCCAACAGTGATGAGGATGGTGAGGGTGGGGAAGGCCTCTTTCAGCAGAGCCCGACCGCCGTAGCTGAAGCCCACGCCCGCAGCCACCCCCACCAGGCAGAGGATGAGTGCCTCGCGCAGCACCAGCCGCACGATGTCGAGCTTGGAGGCCCCCATCGACTTCAAGATGCCGATCTCTCGCGTGCGCTCGAGGATGGTGGTGTACATGGCGAGGAAAATCACCAAGAAGCCCACCGCCAGCGCCAGGGCGATCATCGAGTTCACGAAAGTCGCCAGTCCGGGCAGCCGCGACGAGGTCATCATGGTGAAGAACTCGTGCACGGCCCGCAACTGGTAGCGGGGAAACAGTTGCAGAATCTCCCGCTCCACCCGCTCGATGTTCTGGGGGTCATCGCAACGGATGAAGAACAACGAGGCCTTGTCGTGGGCGGCGGAGAGCTCCTGCAGGCGCTCGATGGGCACGAAGAGGCGAGCCCCCTTGCCGTGCTCGACGATGCCCCGCACAGTGAAATCGTTCTCAAACAGCCGCAGAGTGTCGCCCACCTTCAGGTCCTTGGCGGCGGCATACCAGTCGTCCACCAGAATGTCGGACGGCTGCTGGAAAGGGCCGCCGGCATGGTAGACAAAGCCGTGACTGACGGCGTTGAAGCTCTCCAGATCGATCCCGTAGACGGTGTCCAGCCCGCCGCTGGTGTTGAACTGCAACAGCACTGGCGCCACCGCCTCCACGTGGGGAATCTCTCGCAGCTTGTCCCCGATCTTGATGGTCATGGGGGCGCCGCTGAAAGCGAGAAAGAAGTTGGAGGCTGGCGGCTGCAACATCAGGTCGGCGCCCACGCCCTCGATGCGCTTGGCGGTTTCCGTCAGGATGCCGGTAGTCAGCCCGACGATGATGACCACCAGGAAGAACTCCGCTCCCACGGCCACGATGGTGATCAGGGTGCGCAGCGGCCGGTGCAGGAGGTTGCCGGTAATCATCGCCCGCAGGGCGTTCATCGCGGTTCCTCCGGCTGGGGCTCGTCGGTGAGCTCGACCACTTCTACTCCCTCCGGCTTCTCCAGGTGGAAGGCGTCCGGCGGCAGGGGCTGGTTGAGCGTCAGCTCCTTGAGGTTGAGTTTCAGCCGGTAGTCTTCCCCCGGCCGCACCAGCTCAATCCGGGTGGGAAACGGCGCGGGCCCATCGCGCCGCCAGTCGGCGTAGTGGATGTCGGCCACCAGTTTGCCCCCGGCTTCGAAATGCTGGACGCGGACGAGCTCCAGCCGGCTGCGCTCGAACCACCACTTGCGGTGCATTTCCATCCCGCCCGAGCCCGCCCGTTCCGCCGGCGGCGGGGCCGGTATGATTTCGGAGACGACATAGTAGCGCAAGCCGCCGAATTCGTTTTCTTCCAGCAGATGGAGGGCCGCGGGGAGCGGGGCTTCAAAGAAGAGAGCGTCAAACAGGTGCTGCGGGCGCAGGTTCTCAATCGGCTTGTCGCTGCGGCGGCTGAGCCGGGTCGGACCCAGAATGAACTTGTTCTTGGAGGGGAGGAAGATGCGGAAGCTTTCTTCGTTGGCCACCATGTCGAAGATGTTTTTGCGCACGATGGGGGCTTGTCCTAGCAGCCGCACCCAGCGCCCGTCGGCGTCGCCGCTAGTGGGATTGCCCGCAGCATTCCCCGAGCGGCGCTCGGCCAGCACGAAGACGCGGACGTCGTGATACTGCTCGATCACCCCGCTGTAAGCGGAGCCGGTCGAAGGGATCAACTCCGCCACGGCATTGATGGAAGTGATGGCCGCTTCCTGTTGCCGGAGCTGCTCCAGCAGTTCCTCTAAGCTTGCGCTGCGCAGGGGGAGCACTTGCTCCGGTGACAGCCGCTCGGTCTTCTTGACCGCCGGGGCGCAGCCCAGCAGCCCCAGCAGAGGCAGGGCAGCGAGCAGGAGCAGCGCTTTGCTGACGACTCTCCCCGGCACGGTTCCTCCCCAGAACCCGGGACGGGCGCCTCCCCAGCGAGCGCCCAATTTTTCAGTCTAGCCGAGCCAGCGAAATGGGGTCAACCGGAAGGACGGAAAAGTGTGAGCGCAGTTGACTACCAGAGACGGGGGTAGAGCGGCTCAAAGCGACTGCGAACCCGGCTGGGAGGAAAGGGTGTCCAGGACAGGTTGAAGGACAGCGGGAGGCCTCGCAAAACCAGCGACGTTTCTCTCCGCTGCACGAACCGGAACCCGCCGGCTGTAAGCGGCTCCAGCACGGGTTGGGGAGTCGCCAGAGCCGCCCGGGCTTCCCGCATCGGCAGCCACAGCGCCGTGCCCACCAAGGGCGCCTGTCTCTTTTCTTTCGGCAGGACCAGCGTTACGGGCTCAATCCGCGCCGGGGCATTCACGGTGAGCGCCTGATCAAATGGGTTGGTGTCAGCCGCTGCGCTTGCCGATCCCGGCAGGGACAGCAGCCCCAAAAGTAGGGACAACGCTATGCCGACTCTCATGGCCTGGCCCCTGAATTTTATCGTAGACGCAGGCGGGTGGGCAAGAAAAGATGCAGGCGATGGCGGAGGGAGCTAATTGCTGCCCCCTGGTTGCTGCTGGGCGCGCAGGCGGCGGTAGCGGGCCACGTTGCGAACGTGCTGGGCGGCCGTGGCAGCGAAGAAGTGGCCGCCTTCGGTGTTGCTGACGAAGTAGAGGTAGTCGGAGTCCGGCGGATGGAGCACGGCTTCGAGCGCCGCCCGTCCGGGCGAGGCGATGGGTCCCGGCGGCAGCCCCGCGCGCAAGTAGGTGTTGTAGGGGGAGTCGCGCTCGAGATCGGAAACGTTGATGACGCCGTCGAAGTGGCCGTCTTCGGCCAGCCGCGCCGCGTAGATGACCGTGGGGTCGCAGGCCAGCACCATCCGATGCTCCAGGCGGTTGTAGAAGACGGCGGCAATCAGCCCGCGCTCTTCTGCCACACCGGTTTCCTTTTCCACTAGCGAGGCCAGAGTCACCCGTTGAAAGGGGCTGAGGTTTTGCGGGTTGGTCGCCGATTCCTGCAGCTGGTCGTAGACTCTGCGGAAGCGCTCCACCATGGTGCGCACCATCTGCTGCGGCTCGGAGGGGCGGGCGAAGTGGTAGGTGTCGGGGAAAAGGAAACCCTCCAGGTTCTTGGCCTCGGGCGCCAAGTCGGCAACCAGCTCGACGTTGTTAGTGGCCTCGAGAAAGGCTTCGCGCGAGGCCAGGCGCAGCCGGGCCACCTCATCGGCGATATCCCAGCGGGTGTAGCCTTCGGGGATGGTGAGGGCGTAGAGCCGGATCTCACCCCGCGTCAGCTTGGCAAACACGCCGGCGGCGCTGAGACGCTCGGCAAAAGAATACTCGCCCGCCTTCAGGGTCTGGCGCGGCTGAAGATAGGCGTAGACCAGGAACGGCCAGCGGGAGAAAAGCACGCCGCGCGAGGTCAACTCGTTGGCAATGGCCCATCGGCTCATTCCCTGGTCAATGATAATCACCGCGCTCTCGGCATAGCCCTGGTACGGCCAGTAGATCAGC
>DATEUS010000144.1:0-4906 GCA_035282985.1 Candidatus Acidiferrales bacterium | reverse complement strand
ACCGGCGATGTCATAGCCGCGGTACTGGAAGTTGTTGGTAATGGTCAGCCGGGGAATCGGCCGCCAGGTGACGTTGCCATCGGCGGTGGTCATGGGCCGGATGCTCTCTACGTAGGCCAGCATGTCCTCCGTAAGGGTGGTGGTGAGGCCCGCGGATCGGTACGAGCGGCCGTCGAGGAACTCATCGCGGGTATTGAGCGTCCGGGCGCGCGAATAGACGACGCGGGCGTTGACCTCCAGCGTATTGTGCGGCCGCCCGACCACGTTAAGGCGGTAGAAGGGGATGCGGCCCCGGGACGGCGTCCGCCGGTCAAAGACGTTGAGGAAGGCGAAATCGGCGGGGTCGTTGGGCAGGCTGGGCGACTCAATGAGGGTCTGAAAGCGTTCGGTGCGGAAGAAGCGGTAGCCGTACTCGCCCGCAATCAGCCAGCGCTGGATGTTCCACTCCGCCCCGATGGTATATTCGTCGTAAGTCTGGCGGATGGGCTCAAAGGAGGGGAATTCACCGCGGGCGAAGTCGAGGCTGTTAAAGGACGGGCCGAAGCTGGAATTGCGGCTGTAGCCCAGCTTGAGGCGGAAAGGCCGCCCCGGCAGCACGGTGAGGCGATAGTTCTGGAACCGCCGCTCGGTGTCGTTGAAGTGCTGGCTGCGGGCGAAACCAGGGAAGAACCAGTTGTACTCGCTCTCGCGGAAGCTGCCGCGGAAGTCGAACCACTTGTTCTTGCTGAAGCCGAAGTGGACCCAGCTATAAGGCTCGGCGCCCCAGCCCCCGCCGCGGACGTAGAAGTTGCTGAAGAAGGCGCCTTCTTTCCCCTTGCCCTGGAAGTCGAAGCCAAAGACCTTGAAGCCGTCGCGGTAGTTCAATTGGGACTCATAGACTTCATGGTTGCCGTCGACGTCGACGAGCTGGCCGCCCAGCTCCACGCTGACGGACATGTCATAGAGTCCCCACGGCCGCGCGGATACTTCCGGCGGCGGCCCGACCGGCAGGAACTCCATGTCAGACCGTTTTTCTGTCTGCTGACCCCACGCCGGCATCGCCAGCGAAGCGACCAGGAGTCCAACCAGGACCAGCCCCAATGGGAAATTCCGGATTCTCATGGTCTCCTCCTTAGTCGACAAAGAACACCGGGCTCTGATTCGAGCCGTGGATATCCAAGTGGCAGGTGGTGCAGTTCTGATACCACGGACGGCGCTGATCGTGGAAAGAGGGCGCTTCCGGGCCGGGATCACCGCCAACGGCGGTGTGGCACTCCAAGCACAGGGCACGCACCTCGGAACGAATCAACAGCCGGGGATTGCTGGACCCATGGGGGAAGTGGCAGGAGCCACAGCCGTCGATTCGCACCGGCTGGTGCTCGAATACGAAGGGGCCCTGCTTGTCGGCGTGACACTCGAAGCAGGCCTCCCAGTTGCCGGTCGAACCCCTCATCTGCCGGATGTTGGCCACGAGGCCGGAGGTGAAGCTGGTGTAGCCGCCGTGCTGGTCATGGCAGTCGGTGCACTTGATGAGGCCTTCGTTGACCTTGTGGTGGAAGGGCCGATTGAACTGGCCCCGCACCTCGTTGTGGCAGTCATAACAGAGAGCCGGCTGCCGCGCCTTGAGAAGGAACTGCGCGGTGTGGGATTTGTGAACGCTGTGGCACTCGGTGCAGGCCACGCTGTTCAGGCCGTGCTCGTTGCGGAGGAAGTTGGACATCGCCTCGGTCTGCTTGAGGTGGCAGTCCAGGCACTGGTCGCTGATTTCCGCCGCCGAGGCCTGGGTGAAGCGGAAGATCTGGGTAGTGTCGCCGCCCCCATCGATGTGGGCCTGGCCGGGACCGTGGCAGGTCTCGCAGCCGCGCTCACTCCAGGGGAGGGACTCGTCCGCCCAGCTCTTGTAGTGCGGGTTTTTCTTGAACGCCTCTTCAATATCGTGGCAGGCCAAACACTGGTCCCCACCGGCGTATTCCCCCGCCTGGGCTGGTGGGGCTACGGCCGGCGGCCCCTTGGCCTCCGGCTTGGGACTCCCCATCAGGACCACACTGGCACCAAACAGCGCGAGCAAAAGACCCAACCATGCGGCTTTCCACCCACTTTTGTGTTGTGTCATAGGCAGTTCCTCACAATGCGCTCCTAACGTGCAATTTCCCGGCCAAAGCGCCCCAGGGGGGTGACGTATTATGCAACATGGGAATTATATGAGAGCCAATAAAATTAACCAGAGAAATAAAGTATCGCCATAGGGGGCGGGAGGCTTCGGGACCGCTCACGCCACCTCCGAATCCGCAAAGAGCCGACGAAGTTCCACCCAGTCTTCCTCTTTGAACTCCCGGAGAACGACCGGGTGGAGCTCCTTTTCCTCCCGGTCCATATGGCGGCGCAAACGCACAATCAGTTCCTGACCCCGGCGGGGCAGGTCACCCACTTCCCCGCTGGTATTGAAGTGGCCCAGACCGCGGCGAAACTCCTCCAGACCCTGGCGGATGACATCGTGCTCGTCTTGCAGCTCCGCCACCAGGCCGCGCAGCGCCGGGAGCTTCTGCTCGACGACGGCATAGAGCGCGGTCTCTTCTTCCCGGAAGTGGTGAGTGGTCTCGTACTCGAAGAAGAGGCAGACCCCGCTGAGGATGGTGACGGCGTGCTGGCACTGCCCGTAGCTGCCATCGGCGGCCTGGTTCAGTGCCGCCGACCACTCGCGCAGGCGGTCGCGCAGGCCGGCATGGTCCTCCAGGAACCTTGTCAGGATTCCCCTGGCCTGCATAGGAGTTTCTAAGGCTCCTTGTCGTCCGCCGGATGCGGCCAGGGAAGCCCGTAGGCCTCGGCAAAGACCATTCGGGCCAGGTGCGGCGCGGCCATAACGGAGCGCTCGGCGCAATAGCCCAGGCCGAGCAACCCCACGATCAGCAAGCTGCTGGGTATGTGGAGGGCCCGCGCCAGGCCGGCGGCATCGAATTCGTGCACCCAGCAGACCCCCAGGTCGGCAGCGAGTGCGGTCACATACATCTGCTGCACGGCGGCGTGCGTGCGAGCCACGGCCAGGACCCGGGCGGCATCGCCCACGCTCCAGCGCTGCTGGATGCGTTGGAGCTGCGCCGGCTCTTGCTCCGGCGTCAGGCTGCCGCTCCGTACCATCTCCGCCAGCCGCTCTGGCGCCCGCTTCCACGCCGCCGGGTCTCCCAGGGCCACCAGGAGCACCGGGGCGTGAGCAGCCAGGCCCGGATCGGGGCAGTGCTGGAGCACGCGCGCACGCGCCTCCGGCGAGCGCACGACCACGAATTGCCAGGGTTGCAGGTTCCAGGGGGAAGAGGTCTGGCAGGCAGCCTCCAGGATGCGTTCGAGAATCTCCTCGGGGACGGGGTCGGACTTGAATTCGGTCACACAGCCGTTGACGCTCAGTTTCGCCAGCAATGCGTCGGCGCTGAGGGCGGCCATGGCTGTGCTCATCGGTGCGGAGGCAAACCCGCCGTCAAACCTCCATAGGAACTGTGGCCGACTGCCTCACTCGGGGCTGGTAGCTGCAGAAGGGCTCCTCCGCCAAGTAGTCGCCGGTGGCAGCGTAGGCGCGGGCGCGGCAGCCTAGGCAAATCTTGCGGAACTCGCAGACGCCACACTTCCCTTTCAAGCCGTCGGGGTCGCGCAGGGCAGCAAACACCGGCGACTGCTCCCAGATCTCAGCAAAGCTCTGCCGGCGCAGGTCGCCAGCTTTCACCGGCAAGTACCCGCAGGGAAACACCTCACCCTGGTGGGAGATGAAGCAGACGCCCGAGCCCGCCAGGCAGCCCTTGGTGACCGCGCCCATCTGCGGGTGGCGCGAGCGCGGGGCAGCGGGTTGAGAACGAGCGGCGCGCGGTGTGAGGTCCGCGCCAAGGGCGCCAGGATGGGAGGAAGTTACCTCTTGCTGAGCCGCGCGCCGCTCGTGAACTTGACGTTGCTTGCGCACCCGGTAGTAGTGGGGAGCGCAGGTGGCCTTCAGCTCCAACAGCCCCTCCTGCTCCCGCTCATAGAACCAGTGCAGAACTTTCTCGTATTCGTCCGCCGGCACCATCTGCTCTTCGGCGATGTTGACGCCGCAGCCCACCGGCACCAGTAGGAAAGTATGCAGAGCATCCGCCCCCAACCGCAGGGCCAGCTCGAGAATCTGGGGCAACTGGTGGACGTTGCGCCGGGTGATGGTGGTGTTGATCTGGGTGGAGACGCCCGCCTTCTGCACCGCCCGCAGGCCGCGCAGGGCGGCGTCAAACGCGCCCGGCAGGCCGCGGAAGCTGTCGTGGGTAGCGGCATCGGCGCCGTCGAGGCTGATGGCGACGCGGCGGATGCCGCTGGAGCGGATGCGCTCCGCCTCCGCCGGGGTGATCAAGGTGCCGTTGGTGGCCAAGGCCACCAGCAGGCCGCGGGCCGTGGCGTGGGCGGCGATGGTGAAGACGTCTTTACGAAAGAGGGGTTCGCCACCGCTCAGGATGAGTATTGGGTGGGCATAGCTGGAGACTTGCTCGACTACTCTCAGGGCGTCAGGCGTGGACAGGTCAAGGGGCGAGGCAAGTTCCTGAGCGGTGGCGCGACAGTGGATGCAGCGCAGGTTGCACCCAGTTGTCAACTCCCAGAAAACCAGGCGCGGGACGAATTCGGGGGGGTTCACAGGAGAACCATCGTCGCCGCCGGTTCGCTGAGAGCAACCTCTTTCTGGACTCAAACCCGCAGAGCCCGCCGCTGGTTGGCGGAGGGACTCAATCTCGTGCAGTTTGTGGCCGTTGCTACGGCTCATGCTGCCGACCTTCTCCTGGCTCTAGGCGGCCCGCGCGTGCACCGGCGCCGGCCGCTCCGTCTCCTTCTTCGGCAGAACCAATACGGGCCCCTTCAGGTCGCGCAGCCGGGCCCAGCAGCGCGGGCACTGGGTGCCCACGTTCGTCTGGGCCAGCAACGCTTC
>DATEUS010000143.1:0-2538 GCA_035282985.1 Candidatus Acidiferrales bacterium | reverse complement strand
TCCCGGCCAAGAACGTTGACCTCACTGCGGCGATGCGGTCACTGAACGAGGCCCTCAGGACCCGCTGGGGCGAGGGCGATTGGTTTCTGTCCCAGGCGGGGCTGGTGTTCAACCGGGAGACTCTGAAAAAGTACAACGTCAGCCTCGCCGAGGCGGCGCACTTTGCTGGCGACATTCTTCTGAACACGCCCGGAGTTCTCGGCTACGTGGCCGGGGACGAGGTTCGAGTCGACCGGGAGACCGCGCAGGCTGTCCGCCACAGCACCTACTCCGGGCGCGTCCCCGATATCCAGGTTGTGCTCGAACCCTTCGCGCTGGTGAATCGTGAGCAAGGCGGCACCACTCACGGCTCGCCCCATTCTTACGACACCCACGTGCCGCTGATATTTTTCGGACCCGCCTTTCGGCCGGGGATTTATCGCGAGCAGGTTTCCCCCATTGATCTGGCGCCGACACTGGCGGCGGCGCTGGGCATCAACCCGCCGGCGCGGGCGACAGGGAAAGTGTTGACCCAGGCGCTGCGTCGGCCACGGGCGAGGCCCCGTGCGCCGGCCGCGCCCAAATGAAGTATGACCGTTGATCTCCGCGTCGAACTCGCCGGCCTTCAACTCAAGAATCCCGTTCTGGTCGCCGCGGGCACCTTTGGCTACGGGGTGGAGTTTGCCGAGCAGGTTGACCTGAACCGCCTGGGCGGGCTGGTGGTGAAAGGGCTCTCGGCCCAGCCGATGGAAGGGGCGCCGGTGCCGCGGCTGTGCGAAACCCCGGCGGGCATGCTCAACGCCGTGGGTTTGCAGAACATCGGCGTGCGCCGCTTTATCGAAGAAAAGCTGCCCGCCTTGCGCGCCTACGACACCGCCATCATCGCCAACGTTTTCGGCCACACGGTCGAGGAGTACGTCGAGGTCATTCAGCAGCTCGAGCAGGCCGAGGGTGTGGCTGCCTACGAGCTGAACATTTCCTGCCCCAACGTCAAGAAGGGTGGAGTGGAGTTCGGCACCAATCCGCAACTCACGCGGGAAGTGGTGGCGGCGGCCCAGCGCGCGGCGACGCGGCGGCCGCTGATTGTGAAGCTATCGCCCAACGTCACCGACATCGCCGAGCTGGCGCGGGCGGCGGCCGAAGCCGGCGCCGATGCTCTGACTGCCGTCAACACCTTCACCGGGATGGCGATTGACCTTGCTACCCGCCGCTCCAAGCTGGGCAGCTTGACCGGCGGGCTCTCCGGACCGGCCATCAAACCCCTGGCCCTGCGCATGGTCTGGGAGGCGGCCCGGGCGGTTTCGATTCCTGTCATCGGGGCGGGGGGCATCACCCGCGGGGAAGACGTTGTCGAATTCCTACTGGCAGGGGCGCGGGCAGTGCAGATCGGAACGGCGAACTTCGTACAACCTTATGCCGCCGTTCGCATCATAGAAGAGTTGGAAATGTATTGTGCCAGCAATCAGATAGCAGCGGTGACCGAGCTCTATGGCACGTTTCGGACCGACTGAAGAAAGCGAAAGCGAGGCGAAAAATCTCTTGCCTTTTTCTTCGCCTTCTGCTACTCTCCTGACCAGCGAATAATCCTTAAAAACTACCGCCGAAGTCAGGCACCTAGAAACCAACCTAATAGCACGGGGTGGAGGAGGTTCATGAGCAAGGTAATCCTTGCAGGTTTACTGGCAGTGGCGCTACTGGCGCTGGGGTCGTTTGGCTTGCAGCTGGCGGCGACTTCGCCGACGGCTGCGGCTGAAAAAGAACCCAAGCGGATCGAGGGCCTGCCGACGCTGACTGCCAGCGAAGTGATCGAAGGGAAAGCCAGTTGGTACGGGCCGGGTTTTCACGGCCGACTCACCGCCAGCGGTGTTCCCTACAACCGCTACGCCCTGACAGCGGCCCACCGCCGGTTGCGGGCAGGCACACTGGTGCGCGTCACCAACCTGCGCAACCAGCGCTCGGCCGTGCTGGTGATTAACGACTGGGGCCCGGTGCCGGGCGACCGCGAGATTGATGTCTCCGAGGCGGCCGCCGACGTGCTCGGCTTTCACGAGCAGGGTCTCGCCCCCGTCCGCATTGAAGTCTACCGCTCAGCCAAGCCTCCCCTGTAGAATCAACCTGCCTGGAATCGCCGCGGTGGAGTCCTGAGTGGCACAGCTGGCGATTCTGCGACGGAGAATCTTGCCCGGAGTGAAACCGACGCGGGAACTTGCGCCTGAGGAGTAAGGTGAGAACAACTCCAGAGAGAGAGGCGGCGGCGCGCGGCCGCATCATTGTCGCGCTGGACGTCTCCAGCCGCGCCCAAGCTCTGCGGCTGGCAGCGCGCTTGCGCGGGCGGGCCGGGATGGTGAAAGTCGGCGGGCGGTTGTTCACCGCCGCCGGCCCAGAGATTGTCCGCACGTTGGTGAAGCGCGGGGAGCGTGTCTTCCTCGACCTGAAGTTTCACGACATCCCGCACATCGTCGCCGAAGCCTGCGTTCACGCTGCCGACATGGGCGCCAGCCTGATTACCGTGCACAGCGCCGGCGGGGTCAAGATGCTGCGCGCCGCCCGCGCGGCGCT
>DATEUS010000142.1:0-11219 GCA_035282985.1 Candidatus Acidiferrales bacterium | reverse complement strand
CCGGCTGCCTGGTGGTCTACGCCGGGACGGCGACGGAGACGGCACAGCGGACGCTGCGGCTGGTGCTGGAGGAGTTCCGCCGCTTGAAGCAGGAACCGGTGGCGGCGGAAGAGCTGCGCCGCGCCCAGGACAATCTCAAGGCCAGTCTGGTGTTCTCGCTCGAAACCACCACGGCACGGATGTCGAACCTGGCCCGGCAGGAGATCTATTTCGGGCGTTTCTTTACCTTCGACGAGGTTCTGGCCGAGATTGACGCCGTCACCCCCGAGCAGATTCAAGCCGTGGCCCGGGACTGCCTCCAGCCCGAGCGGCTGGGAGTCAGCGCCGTGGGTCAACTGAACGACTTCCACCTTTCGCGAGACGAGCTGGACTGTTGAGGAAAAGCCAGCCGCAGGGCGTCAGGGCACCTCGGGCGGCGGCTGGTAGGCAAGTAAGATCCCCACGTTGCTAACCAGCCGCTCCGGCTTGAAGGGCTTGATGATATAGAGCAATACACCCAGTTCCTGCGCCTGCTTGAAGCTCTCCAATTCCTTCTCCGCCGTCAGGAAACCCACCGGAATGTGGGCCGTGGCCTCGGTGGCCTTGAGCTTGGAGAGCAGCTCCAGGCCATCCATCTTGGGCATGTGAATGTCCAGGAGCATGGCATCGGGCTTCTCCAGCACGGCTTTCTGCAGAGCTTCCTCACCGTCTTCGGCGGTCACCACGGTCATCCCGTGTCGTGACAACACCATCTGCACAATGCGGAGGATGGAGGCATCGTCATCCGCCACCAGGATCTTCTTCCCTTCCAGCGTCGTCATTCCACTTTCCGCAGCCATGGCTTCCCCCCTTCGAAGCAGCCTCACCGAACTCTTTCGAGCCTCAGCAGGAGAGGGGCGAGGCGGCTCGGCCCTGTGCGCAAGTGTTCCCGGCATCCTACGCTTGCCCATCGCCGGCGTCAAGGAGAGCGCTTGACGCCGGCGTCGAAACCCGCCACCATAGCGCCCGCGAACCCACGCGGGAGAGAAGGCGCATGAGCGAAGACGAGAAGTACTGGCAGGCCATCGAAGCCCGCCTGCGCGAGCTCGCCCCCGACCTCAAAGTGGAACTCAAAACGCATGACGACGACCAGGGAAACTATGTTCTCCTGGTGCGACACACTCACACCGGCAAGTCCCGGGACCTGGAGCTGCCGGAAGACCCCGTCTGGGACATGGTCGATAACCAGGACAAGCGGGAGGAGGCCAGGGTGGACAAAGCCATCCTGGAAGCCAAGTCCGAGCTGGAGGAGGCGTAAGGGCAGCGAGAGTAATTCGCCATCGGAACTCACCCCCGCAGCATCCTGAACCAAGACCGCCGGCACTTCTCCGCAGTGTTGGCTCGGTGGGGGCCGAGCGCCGTGGTAAGATGACATAAGCGCCGCACAGCCTATGGCAGAAGAACAGTCGATTCCAGAGGCGACCCTCGAGATCGCCGAGCCCGACGGCGGACGTCGCCAGGTTCAGATCACCGAGTCACCCTTCCTGATCGGCCGCGGGGCCGAGGGCGGCAACCACCTGCACCTGGCGGACAAGCGCATCTCGCGCCGGGCGGCGGCGGTCGTCTACGAAGAAGACGGCTTCCGGCTGGAAGACCGCGGCCAGCGCAACGGCGTCTTTGTCAATGGCAAGAAGGTGGAGTCCTCGCCGCTGCAGGAAGGCGACGCCATTACCCTGGGCACGGCCGACTCCTTCCAGTTGATATTTCATTCCGGCCCGGTCCGGGACACGCTGCCCAAGATTCTCTCCCGCCTGGAGGAGGCGGCGGCCCTGGACCCGGGAGCGCGCGCCCTGCGCCCGCTGGGCCTGCTGCTGGAGGCTACGGCGCTCCTGCAATCTCATCTGCCGCTGGAAGAGTTGATGGGGGCGATGGTGGACCGCGCCCTGGCCATTACCGACGCCGACCGCGGGCTGCTGCTGGAGGTCGACCCACAGGGCGGCTGGCGGCCACTCACCGCCCGGCTGCGCGGCGGCCGCCGGGCTCCCCCCAACAGCGTGGTGCCCAGCCAGACGGCGCTGAACCAGGCCAGTCAGAAACGCCGCAGCGTGGTGGAGGAAGATGTCGCCCAGGCGCCCGACTCCCTGCGCATCGCCACCAGCGTGGTCGAGCAACAACTGCGCTCGGTGATCGCCCTGCCCTTGCAGTCTTTGGCCGCGGTTCGCGCCAGCGACCAGACCGCGCTTTCCACTCCCGGGACGCTGCTGGGCGTCCTCTACCTGGACAGCCGCCGGCCCGCCGCCTTCTCCCGCCTGGAACGGCAGATCCTGGACGCCCTGGCCCGCGAGGCCGCCAGCGTGCTCGACAACGCCCGGCTGCTGCAAAAAGAGCAGGAGCAGCGGCGCATGGAGCAGGAGCTGGCCATCGCCCGCAACATCCAACAGGTGCTGCTGCCCCGCGATTTTACCCAGTTCTCCCAAGTCCAGATTACCGGGGTCAACCGCTCCTGCCTGGAAGTGGGAGGTGACTACTTCGACGTGATGGAGGTCGGCCCCCACGGCACTGCCTTCCTCATCGCCGACGTCTGCGGCAAAGGGCTGGGTGCCGCCCTGTTGACAACCATGCTGCAGGGAACCTTCTCCGCCATCGCGTTGTGGCAGGAGCTGGCCCGGATCTGTACCCACATCAATGGCTTCATCTGCACCCACTCGGAAATGGAGCGCTACGCCACGCTCTTCGTGGGGGTGCTGGATCCCTCCGGCCGGCTCGAATACATCAACGCCGGCCACCCCTCGCCGCTTCTGGTTCAAGCCGGCAAAGTGGAAGCGCCTTTTCCGGCCGGCTGCTTGCCGCTGGGATTGGTCCCGGAGGCGGAGTTCAATACCTCCTCGGTGACCCTCGCGCCTGGCGACACGCTGGTGCTGTACACCGACGGCATCACTGAAGCCACGAACCCAGAGGAAGCGATGTTCGGTGCGGACCGGCTCCGCGAGGTGGTGGCCCAGAACGCCAACGCCCCCGTCAAGGAACTGCAGGCCTCCATCCTGGCGGAGGTGGACGACTTCAGCCGCGATGCCTACCAAGCCGACGACATCACGCTCCTGATTGTCCGTTACCCGGAAAAGGGACCGGCAGGGAAAGCCTAATCGGACGCGCTGGGAAGGACTGGGCGCGTCGCCAAGCCCACGACACCCAACCACTGCGGGGGAAAACAGTACCCACAGGGGCGTTCAGGGCGCTAGCCACGGGTTGACGCGCCCGCGCTTTCCTGTTACATCTGTCGCAACAAGGCAAGGGAGGAGACCACGGGGGTCGAGCTCACAATCCTGGGCAGCGGGTCTTCGGGCAACGCCGCTCTTGTCGCCACCGAGCGCACGCGGGTGCTCATCGACGCCGGTCTCTCCAAGCGCGAGACCCAGAAACGGATGGCGGCGGCAGGCCTGTCCCCGGACACGCTGACAGCCATTCTCCTCTCCCACGAGCACGCCGACCACGCCGCGCACCTGAGTGCGCTGGCCGAGGAATTCAACCTACCCGTCTACCTCTCCGAAGGCACGGCCGAGGCCCTGACCGATGGACTCCGCCTGCCCAGGGTGCAGCGCTTCCGTCCCGGGCAGCGCTTCGCCATCGGCGACATCGAGGTTGCCCCGTTTGTCCTTCCTCACGATGCCCGCGAGCCGGTCGGGTTTCGCCTGGAAGCCCAGGGCGTGAAGCTGGCGTTGGCCGTGGATCTCGGTTTTCTGACCAATCTGGTGAAAGAGCAGTTGCGCGGTTGCGACTGCGTGCTGCTGGAAGCCAACCACGACCGGGAGATGCTTCGCCAGGGACCCTATCCGTGGTTTATCAAGCAGCGGGTGATGAGCCGCTTGGGGCATCTCTCCAACGACGCCCTGGCCGAGTTCCTAGAGTTTGATTTCGACGCCAGCGCCCGCACCTTCATCCTGGCCCACTTGAGCCAGAACAACAATTCCCCGGAAGTGGCGCGGATGACGGCGGAGCAGGCACTGGAAAGGCGCCGGGGGCGCTTTCCGCTGTCGCTCTCCTGCGCCCCCGAGCTGCTGGTCACCTCCCGGCGCGTTCCCCTCGGACCGCTGCGCTTCTGACCTTTGCCTTTTTGCTTGCATCCAATGGCACAGACAGGTAGAGAAAGAGGACAATGTTGCGCCCCGGGTGGTTAATCTTCTCGTTGACGCTGGCTGCGGCCGCGGTCGCGGCTCCAGTTGTGTGGGCGCAGGAGACCCCGCCTCAACTCCGGGCCCAGGTGCGGCCGGTAACAGCGGCTGCCATCTCCCTGCAAAGCGAGCGAAAATTGCGCGAGGCCTTCGAGCACGTCTACAGCCTGGAATTCGGCCCCGCCCGGCAGTTGCTCAAGGAGGTGGCGGCGGCTGAGCCCGAGAGCGCCACCGTTTGCGCCTTCTGGGCCTCGGCCCTGCTCTATGAAATCATGGCCCACCAGGGGAGCCTGCAGAGCCAGCTTTTCGTCACCAGCAACGAGTTCCTGCGCCATGCGCGCCTGGCGGTCGACCCGGCTCTGGACGCCAGCTTCCACAGCGTCAGCGCCCTGGCCGAGCAGCGCGCCCGGCACCGGCTGGAAAAGAATCCCGACGATGTGGACGGCCTCTTCGGCCTCGGGCTGGTCTATGCCAGCCAGGCCAACTACCTGGCCGGGGTCAAAGCCGAGTACGTGAACGGAGTGCGAAAGGGCGAGAAAGCCTACGACCTCCACAACCGTCTGCGCGAACTCCGCCCCGAAATTCACGACACCGGCGTTGTCCTCGGCGTGCGCGAATACGTCATCGGCAGCCTGCCGCGCGCCACCCGCTTCCTGCTTTTCTTCCTGGGCGCCGGCGGCAACGCTGAACGAGGACTGGACTATCTTCGGGAAACGGCCGAGCGCGGCGAGTTTCTCCGCACCTACGCCCGGGTGCTGCTGACGGTGGCGTGGATTCGGGCCGAAAAACTCGACCGCGCCCTCGTTCTCCTGAAAGGCCTGCAGGCGCACTATCCCCGCAACCCCATCTTCCTGCTGGAGCTGGCCAAGCTCTACCACCAACTGGAGCGCTACCCGGAAGCCGCCCGGACCTGCCGGACGCTGCTGGCGGAGGTGACGGCCCACCCCCACAACCCGCGGATCATCGGGCCGGAGGACGCTTTGCTTGAGCTGGCGCTGGTGGAAGCCGCTCAAGGGCAGACCGAGCAGGCTTTGGAGACGCTCGGCCAGGTGGAGGAGATTCCCGACGCCAACAAGCGCGTCGCCTCCCAGGCCCTGCTCGAGCGGGGCAAGATGCTTGACCAGCAAGGTCGGCGCCCGCAGGCCGTGGCCGCATACCAGAAGGTCTTGAACCTGGCGGCCGATCTGGACTCAATCCGCCAGGCCCGTGCCTACCGCCAGCAGGCCTACCGGCCCGAAGACAGAGAATAGACTTGCAGGCCGGACCCGCCCGGCCCGGCCTTTTGTCCCCCGCGCAGAAATCAGCTATGATGGCTCACGCTGACCATGATTGCCCGCTACACGCGCCCCGCCATGGGGCGCATCTGGACCGAGGCCAACAAGCTGGCCAAGTGGCTGGAGGTCGAACTGGCCGCCGCCGAGGCGGTGGCCGAGTGCGGCCAGATTCCCGCCGAAGCCGCCCGCCAGTTGCGCGCTCACGCCCGGCCGCCCGCGCCGGAGCGAGTGGCGGAGATTGAGAAGCAAGTCCGCCACGACGTCATCGCCTTTACTCTGGCGGTGGTGGAAAAGCTGGGCCCGGAAGCGAAAGAGGCGGGGCGCTACCTCCACTACGGACTGACCAGCTCGGATGTGCTCGACACCGCCCAGGCCCTGCTGCTGGCCGAGGCCAACCAGTTGCTGCTGGCAGAGCTCAACCGCCTGGCGGCGGTGCTCAAGAAGCGCGCCCACGAGTTCAAAGACACCGTTTGCGTCGGACGCACCCACGGCATCCACGCCGAACCCACCACCTTCGGGCTGAAGCTGGCCAACTGGTACAGCGAAGCGGTGCGCAACCGCCAGCGGCTGGAGCGCGCCGCTGAAGAGTTGCGCGTGGGTAAGATTTCCGGCGCCGTCGGCACCTTCGCCCATCTGGCGCCGCCGGTGGAGCAGCGCATCTGCGAGCGCTTGAACCTGCGCCCGGCAGCCATCAGCTCGCAAATCATCCAGCGCGACCGCCACGCCTACTACCTGACAACGCTGGCGGTCATCGCCGCCTCCTTGGAAAAGATGGCCCTGGAGATCCGGCATCTGCAACGGACCGAAGTGCGTGAAGCGGAGGAAGCCTTCGGGGCGGCGCAACGGGGCAGCTCCGCCATGCCGCACAAGCGCAACCCCATCGTCGCCGAGCAAATCTGCGGGCTGGCACGGCTGGTGCGGTCGAACGCCCAGGCGGCGCTGGAGAACGTGGCCCTGTGGCACGAGCGCGACATCTCCCACAGCTCAGTCGAGCGCGTCATCCTGCCCGACTCCACCATCCTGCTCGACTACATGCTGGACAAAGCCGCGGCGCTCATTGACAACCTGCGCGTCTACCCCGAACGCATGCGGGAAAACCTGGAGCGCACGCACGGGCTGGTGTTCTCCGAAGGCCTGCTGCTGGAGTTGATCAGGAAGGGCGTGGCCCGCGACGAGGCCTACGCCTGGGTGCAGGCGGCGGCGATGAGGGTCTGGGAAACCGACCAAGAGTTCAAGCCGCTGGTGCTGGCCGACCCCCGCATCACCGCGAAGCTGTCAAAGGAAGAAATTGAAGCTGTCTTCGATCTGAAGCGCGCCCTTCGGCACGTGGACGCCATCTTCGCCCGCGTCTTCCCCGACTAGAGCCTGTTGCATAACCTCTGTCGAGTCAAGCCTCAGGGGCTAAAGCCCTGGTTTTTGGGGGTTTCTCATGTCAGGGCTAAAGCCCTGACCCGCCAAGTGAAATCATGCAACGGCTTCTAGCCTTTGTTTTGGCGGGGCGGGGTTTCAACCCCGCCGTTGGGATGGCACCAAGAATCCGGGCTTTAGCCCCTGAGGGTCTCTCTGTAGCTATTCCCCCTTCACCTTCATCTCCGGGTTGATGAGCCGTTCCACCGGCTTGCCGCCCACGATGTGCTGCTCGATGATTTCCACCACGTCTTCCGGCTTCACGGTTTGATACCAGATGCCGTCGGGATGCACGATCACCGTCGGCCCGGTGGCGTGCTGGCCGGTGCAGCCGACCTGAGTTACGATTATGTCGGCCAGCCCGCGCGCCTTTACCTCCTCCTTGAACTTCTGCCAGACTTCGCGGCCGCCCTTGGTCGCGCACCGCCCCTCCCCATCCGTAGTGCAGCAGAACACCTGCTTGCGAAATTCTCTACCCATGAGTATCTATGCCTCCATTGTCATCCCGAGCCCCCCGGCGAGGGATCTGCTTCTCCGATTCCCCCGTGCAGAAAAGCAGATTCCTCGCCCCGAAGCTTCGGGGCTCGGAATGAGAGAAGAATCTGTCCTTGTCTGTGTGCATCTGCCCGCCCTGAGCTTGCCGAACGGGTGGTTACAACCGGTTGATCACACTGGCCAGGCAGCCGGCGCCGAAACCGTTGTCGATGTTAACCACCGCCACGTTGGAGGCGCAACTGTTGAGCATCCCCAGCAGCGCCGCCAGCCCTTGCAGGCTGGCGCCGTAGCCGACGCTGGTGGGCACGGCAATCACCGGCACCCGCACCAGGCCGCCCACCACGCTGGGCAGTGCCCCTTCCATTCCTGCCACGCAGACGATAACGCGGGCTTCGTCGAGCTTGTCGCGGTGACGCATCAGGCGGTGCAGCCCGGCCACACCGACGTCGTAAAGCGCTTCGACGTGGTTGCCCATCACCTCCGCGGTCACCAGCGCCTCTTCCGCCACCGGAATGTCCGCCGTGCCCGCCGAGACCACCAGAATCAAACCCTTGCCGGTGATTTCCTGGCTGCGGCGGATGCTGATGGCGCCGCTGAGTTGGTGAAAGCGAGCGGTGCGGGCGACGCGCTTGACCCGGTTGTAGAGCTTGCGGTCGCCGCGGGTGATGAGGACATTGTGCTTGTTCCTTGCCATGCGCCGAACAATCGAGACCACCTGCTCGGGGCTCTTGCCCGGCGCGTAGATGACTTCGGCGTAGCCCTGGCGCAGGGAGCGGTGGTGGTCAATCTTGGCGAAGCCCAGGTCTTCAAACGGCAGCCACCGCAGGCGCTCGACAGCCGCTTCCGGCGTCACCTTCCCCCGCTGCACCGCCTCCAGCAGTTTTTGAATCTCGGTCTCAGTCATCGGCGTAGGATTGTAGAGAGATTGCCATTCTACACCATTCGAGCGTAGCTTCCTTGACTTGGGTGGAAGGGCGAACCTAAGATGCACAGTTTCCCTATGGCCGGCAAGACCATCGTAGTGGGCATCAGCGGCGCGTCGGGCGCGGTCTACGCCCAGCGGCTGCTGCAATTGCTCGATGCTGACACGCGGGTTGAGCACGTCATCGTGGTGGCGTCGAGCGGGGGGCTGCGGCTGCTGCGCGACGAGCTCAACATCTCCGTGCGCGATGTGGCACAACTGCCGGCGGTGCTGCTCGGCCACGAGTCGAAGAAGTTCGAGGCCATCCCGGTGGGCAACATCGGCGCCGCCATCGCCAGCGGGAGCTATCCCACCGATGGGATGGTGGTGATTCCCTGCTCAATGGGCACGCTGGGCGCAATTGCCAGCGGCGTCACCGACAACCTGCTCAAGCGCGCCGCCGACGTGCACCTGAAGGAGGGCCGGCCGCTGCTGCTCTGTTGGCGCGACACCCCGCTGAACACCATTCATCTAGAGAACATGCTGCGGGTAGCGCACGCCGGCGGGGTGAATTTCCCCCTCTCGCCTGGCTACTACTACGGGGCAACCGCGCTGGACGAGTTGGTGACGCAGTTCTGCTGCCGCCTGCTGGCCCGCCTCGGCCTGCCGCAGGAAGAACAGTATCAATGGAAGGGCACAAGAGGATGACGACCTCAGGGGCTAAAGCCCCGCTTTTTTTCCTGCCAGGTTCGGCACAGCTTCCTTCGACTTCGCTCAGGACAAGGAAGCCGTGTCCTCCCGAGAGAGTGCCACCCAACACTAGTTCAGGCCAGCGGCTTCTGCCGCTGGCAGCCACGGGCATCCCTCGACGATGCTCAGGACAAGGAAGCCCGTGGCCTGAACGCCCATCGAGGCGATTCCAGTAGAAAGGAAGCAAGGGGTGAAGAGACTGGCAAGGTTTGGAGCACCAGGAATCGTCCTCGGGATCGTACTCGTATTGACCGTCAGCGGGACCGTGGGCTGCCGCTCAGCGGAGCCCGGGCCGGCCCAACAGGCACCGAGTCCAGCCATGGCGCGGCTCGAGCGGGGCCGCTACTTGACGGAACATGTGACGCTTTGTTTTGACTGTCACTCTCGAGTGGACTGGAAAGCCCCCGGTGGCCCGGTCGTGGCCGGCACCAAGGGAGGTGGCGGGCCTTTTCCTGAAACCAACCTGCCCTTTCCGCTCAACGCGCCCAACATTTCGCCGGACCGGGAGACGGGCGCCGGAACCTGGACGGACGCGCAACTGGCCCGCGCCATCCGCGAGGGCCTCGGGTACGACGGGCGCGTGCTCTTCCCCGGCATGCCGTACCCTATGTTCCATCATCTCTCCGACGAAGACTTAGCCGCGGTGATTGCTTACATCCGGTCACTGTCGCCCATTCACAATGAGATACCGAAAACCCCGCTGCCGGCCGAGCTCCAGCAGGTCTTGAAGCCGATGCCGATCACCGGCCCGGTTGCGCCGCCGGATTTCTCTGACCCGGTGAAGCGCGGAGCCTATCTGGTGACCATCGGGCTCTGCAACGATTGCCACACACCGATGGATGAAAAAGGACAGCCTATGACAGCGCTGTTCCTGGCCGGCGGCCGACCGCTGGTGGGCGACTGGGGCGTGCTGGCAAGCGCCAACATCACCCCGGACGCTTCCGGCATCGCTTATTACGACGAGAAGCTTTTTCTGCAGGTGATGCGGACGGGCAAGGTCGGCGCCCGGCAGCTCAACTCCATCATGCGGTGGGGCTCTTACCGAGGGATGATGGACCAAGACCTCAAGGCTATCTTCGCCTACCTCCGCACTCTGAAGCCCGTGCAGCACAAAGTGGACAACACGGAGCCGCCGACTTACTGCAAGCTGTGTCGGCAGAAGCACGGTTACGGCGACCGCAATTAGCGGCAACCGTCGGTGGAAAGCGCGGCAAAGGTTGCGCACGCATATGGAAGATTAAGCGTGAGCTCGCAGTCGAATAGCGAAAAGCGAAACTCGAAACTCGGCTCTCACGAGTTTCGCTTTTCGAGTTTCGTGTTTCGTCCGCTGGTGCGCACGCTGCGGATGATCCGCTTCGAGCATTCGCTGTTTGCCCTGCCCTTTGCTTTCCTGGGAGCGCTGCTGGCGGCAGGCGGCTGGCCGACCTGGCGGCAGGTGTTCTGGATTGTGGTGGCGATGGTGGGAGGACGCAGCGCCGCCATGGCCTTCAACCGCATCGCCGACGTGCGCTACGACGCGCAGAACCCGCGCACCGCCGGACGCGAGCTACCCACAGGTCAACTCTCGCTCGGCTTCACTTGGGTTTTCACGATTGTCTCGGCGGCGCTGCTCGTCCTGGCCGCCTGGCAACTGAACCCGCTGGCGCTGAAGCTCTCGCCCGTGGTGCTGGCGGTGCTGCTGCTCTACTCCTACACCAAGCGCTTCACCGTGCTCACCCACTGGGTGCTGGGCTTTTGCCTGGGGATGGCGCCGGCGGGCGCTTGGATTGCCGTGCGCGGCACCCTCGATTGGGAAATCCTGCCGCTGACGCTGGCGGTGCTGTTCTGGGTGGCGGGCTTCGACATCATCTACGCCTGCCAGGACGTCGAGTTCGACCGCCGGGCGAGACTTTTTTCCCTCCCCGCACGTATTGGAATTGGAGGGGCGCTGATGGTTTCCCGACTGCTCCACGTCTTGATGTTCGGTCTGCTCGTCTGGCTGGCCCAGTTGGCCGAGCTGGGCGTGCTCGCTTACGGCGGCCTGGCGGTGGTGGCGGGGCTGCTGGCCTATGAGCACTCGCTGGTGCGGGCCGACGACCTCAGTCGGGTGAATGCTGCATTTTTCACCGTCAACGGCTATATTAGTGTCTTGCTTCTGCTCTTCTGGGGCGCCGACATTCTCGTGACCGGACGCTAGACGCTGGAGG
The DNA here is from genome assembly GCA_035282985.1 of Candidatus Acidiferrales bacterium. Taxonomy (GTDB): domain Bacteria; phylum Acidobacteriota; class Terriglobia; order Acidiferrales; family 2-02-FULL-67-57; genus DATEUS01. The sequence continues at coordinate 79 of DATEUS010000142.1, read as the reverse complement.
CCTAACCCCGTGGCCGAAGCCTGCCTGCGGTAGGCAGGCCACGGGGCTGAATCAAAGACGGGAAGAGTAAGATAGTTCA
>DATEUS010000141.1:0-6519 GCA_035282985.1 Candidatus Acidiferrales bacterium | reverse complement strand
GCCGGGCTGGCTCGCGGAGTCGCTCACGCTCGTCGGCGCTCAACCCGCCAGAGCTCTCCGCACACTCTGCCTGCCGCGTGAGAGCACACCCGGCCATAGAAGCAGCGCTGCTCCGCAGGGCCAAAGCCGAGAAAATGAAATCAAGGTCATAGAACCCGCCAACTCCGGTCTTGAAATTGTCTCCGCCCTCCAGGCTTCTTGTGACTTCCTCTTCCAGCCGCCGGCGCATCTCCACCAGCGCCGACCGAATCGGGGCCCACTCGGAGAACCGACCCCGCAACACCTCTCGCAGTTGCTGACACCACTCCTCTCCCCACTCGAAGTTCCCCGCCACCGGGCGCGCTTTGAGATAGGTGACGGCCTCCCACACCTCAGCCGAATGAGCAAAGTAATCGAGGGCGTGCTCGCCCGTCTGCACCAGCTCTCCTTCTCCACCCCGCGGGCGCAGCCGCACATCGACGGGAAAAAGAGTGCCGTCGCGCGTATAACCGGAAATGACCTGCAGCAGTTTTTCCGCCACCGGCCGCACCGGCGCCGCCGCTTGCGGGTACGTGGCGACAAAGATCAGGTCAGCGTCCGACCCCAGATCCATCTCCGCTGTCCCCAGGCGTCCCAGGGCGATAACGGCATAGGTGCCCGTGTCCACCGGCCCGGCGTGGTGCTCGGCCACCGCCAAGCCCGCCCGCACGACTTGCTCTGCCAGCGCGGTGTAGCGGCCCAATCCCTCCTCGACCGGCGACCGCAGACAAACTTCCCGCGCCCCCCACTGAAATACCGCGTCAGAAAAAAAGCGCCGCAACCCCGCCATCGACTCAGGCAGCGAGTGCGACCCGTCCAACAGTGCCGCAAGCCCTGCCGGCAGGCTAACGGATGCGTCGGTGGCCAGATTAACTTCCAGTTGGTTGCTGGCCGATGCCGCTCCTCCACCGCCAAGGTTTAGCAAGTCGGCCAATCGCTCCGGACGCCGGGTCAACAACGCGCCCAAGGGATCGCTCAACCGCAGAAGCTCGACCGCCTGCGGCAAAGCCGCCGCAGCACGGCTGACCTCCTCAAAGATGCTTGACGACGCCAGGGCGCCGGCCAGAAAACGCCCCAGGAGTCTTTGCGTTCGCAGCGGAACCTCAACCTCCTCGAGCTGGCGCACGAGTGGCGAGTCCAGCGCCCGCAGGCGGCTCAACAGCTCTGCATAGGAAAGTTCGCCCGGGGCCGTTACGACCTCGGGTGCCCGCAACCGAAAGCTCTCCGCCTCGGCCGCCGGCGGAGTCCGCGGCAGCACCCGCTCGGAGACCGCCTGCACCCGCCGCAAGTGCTCTTCAAGCTGGCGGAGAAACTCCTGCCCTGCCGAGCGGCCGCGATTCGCCTCCACGCCACACCGGCGCGCCAGCAGCGTCAGCGCCTCGTCGTCCGCCGGCAGCGTATGGGTCTGCTGGCCCTGCTCCAGTTGCAGCCGATGCTCGACGCGCCGGAGAAACTGATAGGCCGAGGCCAGGTGAAAATGGTCGCGGGCGGGAAGGTAGCCCTTCTCGTAGAGCTTTTGCAGAGCGACCAACGTGGCTTCCGCGCGCACCCAGGGGTCGCTGCGCCCGTAGAGCCGCTGCAAACACTGCACCAGGAACTCAACGTCGCGAATGCCGCCGGCGGCCAGCTTGACGTTCACCCGGTCGCCCCCGGCGGCATCCAGCTTACGGTCTATCTGCTCCCGGGCCTTGACTACGCTCTCCACCGCGGCAAAGTGCATCGAGCCGCGGAAGAGCAAAGGCTCGATGGCGGAGAGAAAGGCGCGCACCAGCCCGGGGTCGCCGGCCGAATGCCGCCCCTTCAGCAGCATCTGCAGCTCCCATTCCTGCGCCCGCTGTTCGTAGTAGTCGAGGGCAGCAGCGAGGCTGACGACCAGGTCGCCCTCGCGCCCGCCGGGTCGCAGCCGCAGGTCGACGCGGAACACCGGCCCCTCGCGCGTCACCCCGGCAATGATTCGCACCAGTCGCTGGGCAAGGCGGAAGTAATACTCGCTGTTGCTGAGACGCCGCCCGGAGGCTGACGCACTGGTCTGTCCCTCCCCCTCGTAGAGAAACAGTAGATCAATGTCAGAGCTGTAGTTCAGCTCGTTGCCCCCCAGCTTCCCCAGCGAGACCACCGCAAAGCGAGCCGGCACCAAGCGTCCGCGGGCGTCGTGCGTCTGGGGGGCGCCATAGCGTGCGCGCAACTCCCTCTCCGCAGTCACCAGCGCTTTTTCCAGCAGCACGTCGGCCAGCGTGGAGAGTTCAAGCGTAGTTTCGACCAGCGCCGCCAGCCCCAGGATGTCGCGCAAGGTAATGCGGAGGTATTGGCGGCGCTTGAAGCGCGCCAGCGCCAGGCCCGGTTCGATGTCGAGCGCGGTGGCTTCAAAGCGGGCGTACTCTTCCAGCAGCTCCTCCCGCGACTTCAGCCGCGCCAGGTTCTTCTCCCGCCCCAGCCAGAGAATCAGTTCCGGCTGCTGGATGAGCATTTCGCTGAGAAAAAGGCTGTGGGCAAAGAGCAACAGCAGGTAGTGCAGCAGGGCGGGCTGGCGAGCCAGCGCCTCCACCACCCGTTGCCCCGGCTCGCGGGTGAAGCGCTCCAGGCGGTTCAAGGCTCCGTCGGGGTCCGGCACCTGCGCCAGCACCGTGGGCAGGAGGACAAACACCGACTCTGGCAAGCGGTCTTGCAGCCGTTCCAGGTTGGCGCGCGCCCGCGCCGGCTGCGCGAACGAAGGTTGCGGGGAGGCGGGCGAATTCATAGGCCCGGAGAGGAGTCTACCGCAGAAAGGGGCGCGCAGGCGAGGCGCCCCGAATCGCCTCCGTCTCTAGGCGTCGTAGTAGAGGGCGAACTCGTAGGGGTGCGGGCGCATGCGCATGGCCTGCACCTCGTTCTTCATCTTGTAGTTGACCCAGAGGTCAATCACTTCCTGGGTAAAGACGTCGCCCTTGAGCAGGAACTCGTGGTCGGCCTCCAGCGCCCGCAGCGACTCTTCCAGCGAGCCCGGCAGCGAGGGCACGTTCTTCAGCTCCTCCGGGCTCATGTCGTAGATGTCGCGGTCAAGCGGCTCGCCCGGGTCGATTTTGTTTTCGATGCCGTCCAGCCCCGCCATCAGCATGGCGGCGTAGGCCAGGTAGGGATTGCAGGAAGCATCGGGGGGACGAAACTCGACGCGCTTGGTCTTGGGGCTGGGCGAGTACATGGGGATGCGCACGGCCGCGCTGCGGTTGCGCCGCGAGTAGGCCAGGTTGACCGGGGCCTCGAAGCCCGGCACCAGCCGCTTGTAGGAGTTGGTGGTGGGCGCCGCCAGCGCCGCGATCGCCGGGGCGTGCTTCAGCAGCCCGCCGATGTACCACAGCGCCGTCTGGCTCAAGCCGGCGTAGAGCTCGCCGGCGAACAGCGGCTTGCCCTTCAGCCACAGGCTCTGGTGGGTGTGCATCCCCGAGCCGTTGTCCTGGAACAGGGGCTTGGGCATGAAGGTCACGGTCTTGCCGTACTGCTGGGCGACGTTGCGCACGATGTACTTGAAGAGCATGACGCCGTCGCCCGCCTTGACCAGGGAGTTGAAGCGAAAGTCAATCTCCGCCTGCCCGCCGGAGGCCACCTCGTGGTGGTGGCACTCCACCTGCAACCCGCAGCGCTCCATGGCCAGCGCCATTTCCGTGCGCAGGTCCTGGTAGTGGTCGGTGGGAGGCACGGGGAAGTAGCCTTCCTTGTAGCGGGGGCGATAGCCCAGGTTGCGCTGCTCGCGCCCGGAGTTCCAGCGCCCCTCCTCGGCGTCGATGAAGTAGAAGCCGCAGTTCTGCTGCTGGTCGAAGCGGATGTTGTCGAAGATGAAGAACTCCGGCTCGGCCCCGAAGTAAGCGACGTCGGCGACCCCGGTGAACCCCAGATAGGCTTCCGCCTTTTTGGCCACGTAGCGCGGGTCGCGCGGATACTGCTGCTTGGTGATGGGGTCGAGGATGTCGCCGATCATGCAGAGGGTGGTGACATCGCGGAACGGATCGAGGAAGGCGGTGGTGGCGTCGGGCACCAGCAGCATGTCGCTCTCGTGGATGGCGGCCCAGCCGCGGATGCTGGAGCCGTCGATCCCAAAGCCGTCCTCAAAAGACGACTCCTCCAGGGCATGAATGGGAAACGAGATGTGGTGCCAGAGTCCGGGCAAATCACAGAAGCGAATGTCCACTATCTTGACCTTGTTCCGCTCGGCAAACTGCAACACTTCCTTGGGGGTCATGGAGCCTCCTGCTGGGAGTAGAGACGGTTGTGCGGCGGTTCCTCGAGCCGACTGTTAGGGACCGCCATTCTGGGGCCTTCAATCTAGGCCAAAGCTTCCGGTTCGTCAAGGCCCGATTCCTGCCCGCGTCCTGCCGGCCAAAAAGGGGATTGACAGCCGGGCGGTTTTTTCCGCATAGTGGCCGCGAGTTGCGCGGTTTGTAGGGGGAAAGTAGCCCGCTGGGGTGGTGACCCGAACTTCGACCTCAGTTCGGGCTGCCGAGGCAGAAGAGGATGTTCGTTCCCAAGAAGATCTTCCTGACCAAGGGTGTCGGCAAGCACCGCGAGCGGCTCTCCAGTTTTGAGCTGGCCCTGCGCTCGGCCGGCATCGCCTCCAGCAACCTGGTCCGCGTCTCCAGCATCTTCCCCCCGCACTGCAAGCTGATTTCGCGCACGGAAGGGTTGAAGCTGATTGAACCCGGCCAGGTGACCTTCGTCGTCATCAGCGAGAACTCCACCCGCGAACCCCACCGCCTGATCGCCGCCTCTATCGGTGTGGCCCTGCCGGCGGACAAGTCGATGTACGGCTACCTCTCCGAGCACCACTCCTTCGGCGAAACCGAAGACCGCGCCGGGGAGTACGCCGAAGAGCTGGCCGCAGAGATGCTGGCCACCACGCTCGATGTAGAGTTCGATCCCGACCTGAACTGGGACGAAAAGAAAGAGATCTACCGCATCTCCAACAAGATCGTGCGCACGATGAACATCACCCAGTCGGCCGTGGGCGACAAGCGCGGCCTGTGGTCCACCGTCATCGCCGCCGCCATCCTCATCCCCTGAGCTTCCCTGCCCCAGTCGTCACCGCGAGGCCGCCACGGTCGAGCGGCGCCGGCGCTTCTGCTGTCGGCGAGTGGCCCCCGGCCGCGGTAGATAGCCGATCCGCTGCAACACCGCTCCCGCCACCAGTGGCAGCGCCACGGTGGCATCTTCCAGCACCTCGGCAAAGCGCCCGCCTTCTTCCGGCGGGATGAACTTGCCCCACGACACCGCCTCCGAGTAGGTGCTGCCCGAGAGCCCACCCCAGTGGACCGGCTCGGGACAGATCCGCACTCCGTACTGGTAGCGCTTCAACTCGAACTTGTCGAACCCGCGCCGGATGCGCAGCTCCACGTAAACACCGAACTGCTGCGCCCAGTTGCGTGGCACGCCCCCGCCTACGGTGAAAATCCCGATGCGCTTGGCCTTGACCAGGGTGGTGGTAAAGTGCTCCAAGTCCTCCATGGGATCGAATTTCAGCGGGGGCAGACCCTTCTTGCTGCGGTGGTGATTCTGCAGAGCCAGGTCCAGGCCCAGCTCCGAGTCGGTAAAGGCAGGAACGTACACAGGAACCTTTTTCTCGTAAGCGGACTTCAGGATGCCGCGCTCTTTAGCGGTCTTGTGCAGGTGCTCCCCCAGGCGCCAATTCAACTCATGGCTGGTCACCGTCTCGGCTGCGTCCCACTCGTCCAGAACCGAACCCACTATGCGCTCTACATGATCTAGGTTGACTTCCGGCTCCAGCGAGTCATAGACGCGGTTGTAACCCGCCCAGAAAAGCTCGTTGTCATCGAGATGATGCTCGTAGCGGAAGTGAGACCGTCCCGTGGCCTCCACCAGGCCGTGCGCCATCAGCGCCCCCGTTGACACCACCAGCTTGACGATGCCGATGTCGATCAGGTCGCAGATGACCAGGCCCATCTTGCCCACTGTCAGCGCCCCGGAGAGCGTGAGTACCACGGAACACTCCTTGTCGCGCGCCATCGCCTCCAGCACATCAGCGGCGTCGCCGATCTGCCGCGCGGTGTAGGCGGTCTGGCCCATCGCCCGCACCAGGTCGTCAATGGAGTGGATCTTGCTCAAGTCGAGCGGATAAATGGGGCGCAACCTGTCCTCGACAGGGTCGTGCAGGTGACGCACGCGGCCATCGGCTAGCTTCTCTTTTTTCATTTCACTGTCCTCGGTTGGCGCTATCTTCTTGGGCGCCCCAGTATACCGCCCCCACCGATAGGGTACAGAAAAAAAACAGCGCGAGTGCAATGCTGAAGCCCAGCCACTTGTGCGCGGCAGCCTCCAATGCTAAAAGAGACTCCCTATGCTGAAGAGCTATCCGACTGCGCTGCCTTTCCGCTTCGGCGGGATCGAAGACGACTACGCCCGTTACGACAAGGCCCGCGTCGTTGTCGTACCAATCCCCCTCGAGCGGACCACCACCTACGCCCGCGGCACCGCCAAAGGCCCTCGCGCCATCATCGAAGCCTCCCGCAACATGGA
>DATEUS010000140.1:0-6361 GCA_035282985.1 Candidatus Acidiferrales bacterium | reverse complement strand
CTGCCAGCCCCGCCGCCGGCGGGGCCAGCGCCCGGCGCGCTTGCCGGCGTCCCAGCAGCGCAAAGAAGTTCCTCACAGTGGATGAGCTGGTAAAGGTGATGGCGTCGGGCTTGTGTCGGCCGAACAGCGCGCGGGCTCGTTGCTTGCTCCCTGCCGGCACCACCGTCTCATAGACTGGCACCACGTCCACGCGCGCACCCCGTCGCCGGAGTTCTCGTGGCAGCACCTCGCGTGCCGCTGCCGCCCGCGCCAGTAGCACGCGCTTGCTCCGCCAGCGCTCTCCCTTCAGTGCGGTCAGAAGTCCTTCGGCGCGGAACTCCTCCGGCACCACGTCCGCCCGCAGCCCGTGCGCGCGCAGCGCCCGCGCCGTTGCCGGCCCGATGGCGGCCAGCCGTGCCTTCTGCAGTGCGCGGGGATCCTTGCGATGCCTCCTCAGCCGTGCACAGAAGCTCTCCACCCCGTTGGCGCTCGTGAACACCACCCAGTCGTAACTATCCAGCCTCTCGATGGCGTCGTCGACGGGGCGCCAACTCCGCGGGGCAACCAGCGCGATGGTGGGCAGCTCCATCACTCGCGCTCCTTTCTTCCTCAGCGCCTCGCGCAAGCCGCCGGCCTGCTCCCGCCGGCGCGTGATGACGATGCGGCGCCCGGCCAGCCCAGCCTGCCCGCGCCGTCGCACTAGGCGCTCCCCGGCGGCCGCACCGCCCCGGCGGCGATGGCGGCCAGAATCTCCGCCGCCCCTTGTTTCAGCAGCCTCTCCGCCAGCGCTTTTCCGATCGCCTCCGCCTCGCTCGCGGCCCCTTCTTCGCTGCCTTCCACCGCCTGCTCGCCGTCCGTGCTCACTATCACGCCCTTCAACCGCAGCCGCTCGCCCTTGACCTGGGCGTAACCAGCCAGCGGCACCTGGCAGCCACCGCCTAGCCGCGCCAGAAACGCTCGCTCCGCCGTGATCGCCGCCTCGGTCTCAGGGTCACGCAGGCCGTCGAGCCCGGCCAGCAACTCTTCATCGTCGGCGCGCGTTTCAATCGCCAGGGCTCCCTGCCCGATGGCTGGCAGCATCTCTTCTACGGAAAAAACCTGGGTGGCGCGGTCGGCCCAGCCCATCCGTTTCAGCCCGGCCTGGGCGACCACGACGGCGTCGTACTGACCCTCGTCCAGCTTGCGCAAACGCGTATCCAGGTTCCCGCGCAGCGGCTCAATCACCAGGTCCTTGCGCAACCGCCGGAGCTGCACCTGCCGCCGCAGGCTGCTGGTTCCCACCCGGGCCCCGGCCGGCAACTGACTCCACGTCTGACCGTGCCGCGAGATCAGTGCATCGCGCGCGTCCTCTCGCGCCGGAATCGCCGCCAGAATCAACCCTTCCGGCAGATAGGTGGGCAAGTCCTTCAGGCTGTGCACGGCCAAGTCGATCCGCGCGGCCAGCAGGGCCTCTTCGATTTCTTTGGTGAAGAGCGCTTTGGTTCCGCCCACGGTGGCCAGGGGCACGTCGGTAATCTTGTCGCCCGTGGTGCGAATCGTCTCGATGCGCACCTCAATCGGGCGCTGGCGCTCGAGGGTGCTCTTGATGAAGTTGGCTTGCCACAGCGCCAGCTTGCTGCCACGGGAGCCGAGAATGAGTGGAGAGCGCACGCCGCCGCGCTCAGTCCTTGAGGCGAAACGTCTGCCGGAGGAATTCCACCAGCCGCAGCCCATCCGGCTGCTGCGGCAACCGCTTCAGTTGCGTCAGCGGCAGGTGCAGGATCTTGTTCACCAGCGACCGGGTCATCTCCTCCACCGCCGCGCGCTGCTCCGGCGTCAACCCGTCCAGCCGCGCCTTGGCCAGCTCCTGCTCCCGCAGCCCGTGGAGTTTGTCCTGCAGCGCCACGATGGTCGGGGTCAGCTCCAGCGTCTTCAGCCGCAGCAGCAGCCGGTCCAGTTCGCGCTCGACGATCTCTTCCGCCCGCGCCGCTTCCCGCTGCCGCTCGCGCAGGTTGGCCGCCACCACCTGCTGCAGATCGTCGATGTTGTAGAGGAAAACGTTGTCGAGCGTGTTCAGCGTCGGGTCGATGTCCCGGGGCACGGCGATGTCGATGAAGAACATGGGCCGGTTCTTGCGCTCGGCCATAAAGCGCTGCACCTGCTCGCGGCGGATGATGCAGACCGGCGCGCCGGTCGAGCTGATGACGACGTCCGTCTGGCTGATGTGGCTGAGCAGGTCATCGTAGCGGATGGCATGCCCGTTCCACTTGGCCGCCAGCTCCTGCGCTCGCGCGTGGGTGCGGTTGGCCACGAAGATGGCCTGCGCCCCCGCTTCCATCAGGTGCTGGGCGGCCAGCTCGCTCATCTCTCCGGCCCCGATCAGGAAGACGTTCTTCCCCTCCAGCGTGCCGAAGATCTTGCGCGCCAGCTCGACCGCGGCGTAGCTCACCGAGACCGCCGCCGCCGCCACGCCCGTCTCCGCCCGCACCCGCTTGGCGGCGACGAAGGCGTGCGTCATGATCTCGTCCAGGACGCCGCCCACCGTCCCCACCGCCCGCGCGGTGGCGTAGGCGGCTTTCACCTGGCCCAGCACCTGCGGCTCGCCCACCACCATCGAGTCCAGGCTCGAGGCCAGCCGGAAAACGTGCCGCATGGCTTCGCGCTGGTGGTGATGGTAGAGGCAGGACTCAAACGCTCCCCGCTCCACCCGGCGCATCGCCGCTAGGAAGTCGACCACCAGCGGCAGAGCCTCCACCCCATCCTCCAGACGCGTCAGCACCTCCACCCGGTTGCAGGTGGAGAAGATTACCGCTTCGGCCACTTCGCTGCGCTCGCCCAGGGCGTGCAGCGCCGCCGGCAGGTCTTTTTCCGGGAAGTGCAGTCGCTCCCGCACCTCCACCGGTGCCGTGTAGTGACTCAACCCGACCAGCGCTATTTCCATAACTTCGTCAATGACCCAGAAAGGTGTGGTGGCTGCTCATGTAGTTGGCGCCCCAACTGATCAGCGCCATCGCCATCCCCAGAATGGCGAACAGCGCCGCCTTGTGACCCCGCCAGCCGGCGCTCACCCGCGAGACGATGAGCAGCAGGTAAATGAACCAGAGAACAAACGAAAAAGTCACCTTGGGGTCGTGAATCCAGCCCGGCCCCCAGGCGCCCGCTGCTCCCGCGGCGCCGATCAGCAGCGCGACCGTGATGAAGGGGAACCCCACCGCCAGCACCCGCGATCCCAGCCGGTCAATCGTGTCCAGCGGGGGCAGCCGGTAGTAGAACGCCCGCGGCCGGTGTCGCTTCAACTCCCGTTCCTGAATCAAGTACATCACCCCGCCCAGGCAGCCCAGGAACAGCGCCGTATAACCCACCAGCGCGAAGGAGACGTGCAGCGGCACCCAGCTCGATTTCAGCACCGGCGCCACCTCCGTCGCTGGCTGTTGACTCAGCGCGGAGGCCAGCGTCATCACGAACACGATGGGGAAGGTGAACACGCTCAGCGACTCCACCCGGTAGCGCCAGTAGACCAACAGGAAGCCCAGCGTGAGCAGAAACGCCAGCAACGAGGTGGCCTCGGCGATGTTGGTGGCCGGGAAGCGATCCACCGTCAGTCCATGCTCCACCAGCGAGACAAAGTGGAACAGAGCCCCCAAACCGATGGCCGCCAGGCCCGTCCGAAACCATGCCGGGCGCCGCAACACCACCGTCAGCAGCGCGTGCGCCAGGCCCAGGGAATAGAGCCCCAGCGCCACCCACAACCACAACAGACTCATCTTCGACCTCCACGCTGCGTCCAGGCCTGCCTGCGGTAGGCAGGTCGGGACCGCCGCGGGTCTTAAGCCCTCCATTATAGCATTCGCCTTTGGCCCTCTCAGCGCCGCTATGCTAATATGCTCCTTCGCGCCTGCCGGCCGCAGGCTCGCGCGTGGGAGGAACCGCAAGCGGATGGCAGCCAAGAAGCGCGTGGCCCTCGACTCTCGCTCGGGCCACCCTGAGCGGCGTCGAAGGGTCCTTAGCGGCATGCGCGCCACCGGCCGGATGCATCTCGGCCACCTCGTGGGCGCGTTGGATAACTGGGTCAAGCTCCAAGAAGAGTACCAGTGCTTCTTTTTTGTGGCCGACTGGCACGCCCTCACCACCGACTACGCCGACACCAGCGCCATCACCGACAATACCATCCAGATGGTCACCGACTGGCTGGCCGCTGGCCTCGACCCGCAGAAATCCACCCTCTTCCTCCAGTCGCGCGTCCTCGAGCACGCCGAGCTGCACCTGCTCTTCTCCATGATCACCCCGCTGGGCTGGCTTGAGCGCGTTCCCACCTACAAGGAGCAGCGCGAGCAGATTCGCGACAAAGACCTCGGCACCTATGGCTTTCTCGGCTATCCCGTTCTGCAGGCCGCCGACATTCTCATCTATCGCGCCCACGCCGTGCCGGTGGGCGAAGACCAAGCGCCCCACGTCGAGATGACCCGCGAAATCGCCCGCCGCTTCAACACCACCTACAGGAAAGTCTTCCCCGAGCCCGCGGTGCTGCTCACCGCCATGCCCAAGCTCCCCGGCCTTGACGGCCGCAAGATGTCCAAGAGCTACAGCAATACCATCGAGCTCGGCGATAGTCCTGACACCATCCGGCAGAAAGTCTCCACTATGCTGACCGACCCGCAGCGCGTCCGCCGCAGCGACCCCGGCCGGCCCGAAATCTGCCCCGTCTTCGGCTACCATCGCCGCTACTCGCCCGCCGAAGTTGTCGTTCAGGTGGATAACGACTGCCGCACCGCGCAGATTGGCTGCGTGGACTGCAAGGCTCTGATGGCCTCCCATCTCATCACTGCCCTTGAACCCATCCGCCAGCGCCGCCGCCTCTACGAAGAGAAGCCCGAGCAGGTCTGGGACATCCTGGTCGAAGGCTCGAAGAAGGCCCAGCGCGTCGCTCGCGCCACTATGCGCCAGGTGCGCGCCGCCATGCAGATGGTCTTCCCCTGGGAAGGGAAGCGTCGCCGCGCCCAACCCAAGACCAACGACCTCAAGACTCCTTCGGTGACGCTGCAATAGGGAGCTCGCCTATCGTGGACACGCTCCCCAGCGTTCATCTGGATACCTACGAAGGCCCGCTCGACCTCCTCCTCGATCTTATCCGCAAACAGCAGATCGACATCTTCGACATCCCCATCGCTCGCATCACCCAGCAGTACCTCGACTACCTCCATCGCCTCGAACAGCTCAACATCGACATCGCCGGTGACTTCATCCTCATGGCCGCCACTCTCATCCAGATCAAGTCGAAGATGCTTCTGCCCCCCGACCCCACCGCCCCGGCGGAAGAGCAACTGGATCCGCGCACCGACTTGGTCGAGCGCCTGCTGGAGCACGAAAAGTACAAGTCCGCCGCCGAGATGCTGGCGCAGCGGCAGCTCTTGGAGCAGGCTTCTTGGTCCCGCCCGGACCTCTCCGCCTTTGGGGATGTGGAGGGCGAGCTGGTGGTCACCCTCTGGGATCTGACCAAGGTCTTCCGTGAAGTGCTGGCCCGGCCGCCGGCCCCGCCCGCCTATGCCGTCCAGCGCGAAGAAATCACCGTCGCCGAGATGATGGATGAAGTCCGCCGCCTGCTGCGCGAAACCGAAGGGTTGGTGCCGCTGCTCGACCTCTGCCAGCGTCACCCCACCCGCCGCGGCCTCATTGTTCTCTTCCTGGCTTTGCTGGAGCTGGTGCGGCTGGAAGCAGTGGTGGCCGTGCAGACCGAGGCCTTCGGCCCCATTTCTCTCCGCAAGCACAAGATGTTCGACGTCGTCTTTGTTCCCGACACCACCGCCGAAATCGACGAGCAGTATCAATAGCCGATGGAACGCGCCCAACTCAAAGCTCTGCTGGAAGCCATCATCTACGTCTGCGAAGAGCCGGTGGCGCTGGAGCAGTTGGCAAAAGTCCTCACCGACGTGCCCGCCGAGGAGCTCCGCGCCGCCCTTGACGAGTTGGTCGCCGCCAGTCAGACGGAAGACCACGGCGTGGAAATCCGCGCCGTTGCCGGCGGCTACCGGATGTACACCAAGCCCGAGCACCACGAGACCGTGCGCGCCTTTGTCCGCAGCCAGAAGCCGCCGCTGCGCCTCTCCCGCCAGGCGCTCGAAACCCTGGCGGTGATCGCCTACAAGCAGCCCGCCACCCTGCCGGAGATTCAGGCCGTCCGCGGCGTTGACCCCTCCAGCGCCCTGGCCACCCTGCTGGAGAAAGGCTTGGTCGTTGCCGCCGGCCGCCGCCAGGTTGTAGGCCGCCCCATTCTCTACCGCACCTCCAAGGAGTTTCTCATTCGCTTCGGTTTGAGCGACGTCAGCGAGCTTCCCACGCTCAAGGAGTTTGAAGAGCTGGCCCGGGCTTCGCTGGCCGAGGCTGAGCTTCCCGCTGGCACCGGCCT
>DATEUS010000139.1:0-6589 GCA_035282985.1 Candidatus Acidiferrales bacterium | reverse complement strand
GATCCGTGGTCGTGACGCCGGGGCGGCCTTGAGTCTGCTGCGCTTCACCAAGAAGCGCGCCGCCAAGCCCATTGAGAAAGTTTTGCGCTCGGCTATTGCCAACGCCGAACAGAAGTCGGAGACGGTGGATGTGGACCGGCTCTACGTCAAGCACGCGGTGGTGAACGAGGGTTCGCGCTGGAAGCGGATGCGCCCCGCTCCCTACGGGCGTGCCTACGTCTACAAGCACCGCACCAGCCACATCGAGATTGCAGTGGCCGAGCGCCGCCCGGCCGCTGCCAGTGTTCCTCAGGCACCACCGGCCACAGGCTAAAGGAGGAGGAGAGTGGGACAGAAGACGCATCCGTACGGTTTTCGCCTCGGCTTCAACAAGACTTGGAAGTCGCGCTGGTTCGCCAAGAAGGGCTACGCCGACCTGCTTTACGAGGACCTGAAGCTGCGCGACCAGCTCAAGGACAAGCTGCGCGGGGCCGGCATCAGCTCCATCGAGATCGAGCGGGCGGCCAACAAGCTGATGATCCGCATCTATACGGCGCGGCCAGGCATCGTGATCGGACGCAAGGGGGCGGAGATCGACAAGCTGCGGGTGGAAGTGCAGGAGCGCACCGGGCGCGAAGTGCACATTGACATCAGCGAAGTGCACCGGCCCGAGCTCGACGCCCAACTGGTGGCGGAGATGATCGCCCTGCAACTGGAGAAGCGCGTGGCCTTCCGCCGGGCGATGCGCAAGGCGGTGGACTCGGCCCTGCGCTTCGGCTGCCAGGGCATCAAGGTGCGCACCGCCGGTCGGCTCAACGGGGCCGACATTGCCCGCAAGGAGTGGTACCTGCAGGGGCGGCTGCCGCTGCAGACGCTGCGGGCCGATATCGACTACGGATTCGCCCAGGCCCAGACCACCTACGGCATCATCGGAGTGAAGTGCTGGGTCTATAAGGGCGAGGTGCTGAAGTCCAAGGTACGGCGCGAGGAAGTGCAAGTGCCGGCCTTCGCCACTGTGTAGAGGTTTGACGCGATGTTGATGCCGAAAAAGGTCAAGCACCGCAAGCAGCACCGCGGGCGCATGAAGGGCAAGGCCTGGCGCGGCTCCAAGCTGGCCTTCGGCGAGTACGGGCTGAAGTCGCTCGATCCCGCCTGGGTCACCGCCCGGCAGATCGAAGCGGCCCGTGTGGCCATCACCCGCTACATGAAGCGCGGCGGCAAGGTGTGGATCCGCATCTTCCCCGACAAGCCCTATACCAAGAAGCCGGCCGAGACCCGCATGGGCAAAGGCAAGGGGCCGGTGGAGGGCTGGGTGGCGGTGGTGAGGCCGGGGCGGATGCTGTTCGAGGTGGAAGGCCTGGCGCCGGCGGAAGCGACCGAGGCCTTGGAGCTGGCGGCGCAGAAGCTGCCGGTGCGCTGCGCGCTGGTCTCGCGGCAGACGCAGGCGGCCTAGCGCTGAGGAGCAGGCAATGAAGCCGGAAGAGTTGCGACAACTGAGCCCGGTCGAGCTGGCGGCCAAGGAGAAGGAGATGCGCGAACAGCTTTTTCGCCTGCGCTTCCAGTTGGCGGCGGGGCAGATGGAGAGCGTCAAGAGAATCCGCGAGTTGCGGAAAGACATTGCGCGCCTGCTGACGGTGCGGCGCGAACAGGAGACGGGAATCAAACATGGCTGAGACGACTGCGCCCACCCCCGGGCCCCGCAAGCGCCAGCGGCGCATCGGCAAAGTGGTGAGCGCCAAGATGGACAAGACCATCGTGGTCAACGTGGCCCGACGGGTGCAGGACCCGCTCTACAAGCGGGTGGTGCGCCGGCGCAAGAATTTCTACGCCCACGACGAGCACAACCAGTGCCGCGAAGGCGACCTGGTGCGCATCGAAGAGACGCGCCCGCTTTCGAAGCTCAAGCGCTGGCGGCTGGTGGAAGTGGTGGAGCGGGCCCGCGCCTAGAGGGAGACGACGGTCATGATCCAGATGCGAACCCGGTTGACGGTGGCCGACAACTCCGGGGCCAAACGCCTGGCGGCCATCCTGCCCGTGGGCGGGCACGTGCACCTGAAGGCCGGGCTGGGGGACATTATTACGGCATCGGTCAAGGAAGCCGCCCCTGACAGTCCCGTCAAGAAGGGCAAGGTGGTGAGGGCGGTGATTGTGCGCACGCGCAAGGAGCATCGGCGCCGCGACGGCAGCTACATCCGCTTCGACGACAATGCTGCCGTGCTCATCAACGAGGCCGGCGAGCCGGTGGGCACGCGCGTCTTCGGGCCGGTGGCGCGCGAACTGCGCGAGCGCAAGTTTCTCAAGATTGTTTCGCTGGCCCCCGAGGTGTGGTGATGGGCTGGAATTTGAGCGTGCGCAAAGGCGACCAGGTGAAGGTGATTGCCGGGCGCGACAAAGGCAAGGCCGGGCGGGTGCTGTCGGTGGACGAGCAGAAGCAGACCTGCACGGTGGAGCACGTCAACCTGCTCAAGCGCCACACCCGGCCCAACCCCGCCAAGCAGATCAAGGGCGGGATCGTGGAGCGGGAAGGCGTGATCAGCGTCTCCAACGTGATGGTGATCTGCCCCAGTTGCGGGAAGACCACTCGCGTGCGGCGGCATCACTTGGCCGACGGCAGCAAGGTGCGAAGTTGCCACCGCTGCGGAACGACGCTGGAGCACTAGCGAGGAGCCGGAGCGATGGCGATGAGTCGGTTGCACGAACGCTACCGGCAGGAGGTGCGCCCCTGGCTGCGCAAGGAGCTGGGCTACGCCAACGACCTGGCCGTGCCGCGGCTGGAGAAAGTGGTAGTGAACATGGGGCTGGGCGAAGCCAAGGACAACATCAAGATTCTGGACGCGGCGGTGGTCGAGCTGGGCCAGATTACCGGGCAGAAGGCCATCATCACCCGGGCGCGCAAGTCGGTGGCCAATTTCAAGCTGCGCAAGAACATGCCCATCGGGGCTTCGGCCACCCTGCGCGGCGAGCACATGTACGAGTTTCTGGACCGGCTTATCAACCTAGCTCTGCCGCGCGTGCGGGACTTCAAGGGGCTGTCGAGCAAGGCGTTCGATGGCCGCGGCAACTACACCCTGGGGCTGCGCGACCAACTGGTTTTTCCCGAGGTGGACTACACCCGCGTCGACCGGGTGCGAGGGATGAACATTACCTTTGTGACCACGGCCAAAACCGACGAGGAGGCCCTGGCGCTGCTCAAGCAGTTGGGCCTGCCACTGCGAGACTAAGGCGGAGGAGGAAGTCTTGGCGACCACATCGCAGGAATACAAATCGTTGCGGCGGAAGCCCAAGTTCAAGATCCGCCATCGCAACCGCTGCCGGCTCTGCGGGCGGCCGCGGGGCTATCTGCGCAAGTTCCAGCTTTGCCGCATCTGCTTCCGGCAGCGGGCGCTCAGGGGCGAGATTCCCGGCGTGGTGAAAGCGAGCTGGTAAGGGGAGAACGATGGGAGCACCGACCGATCCGATTGCCGACATGCTGACCGCCATCCGCAACGCCCTGCAGGTGCGCCATCCCAAGGTGGACGTGCCGGCCTCGCGCATCAAGGGCGAGATCGCAAGGGTGCTGAAGGAAGAAGGCTTTGTGGCCGCCTACAAGGTGATCGAGGAGAACAACAAGAAGATCCTGCGGCTCTACTTGAAGTACGGGCCCCAGAAGCAAGGGGTTATCACCGGCCTGCGGCGCCTCTCCACGCCCGGGCGGCGGGCCTACCGGAGACGCAAAGAGATCAAGGCGGTTTACGGCGGTCTGGGCATCAGCATTCTCACCACGCCGCAGGGCATTATGACTGGCCGGCAGGCGCGGCGGCAGGGCGTGGGCGGCGAAATCCTCTGCGAGGTGTGGTAGGCAGCGATGTCGCGCATTGGGCGAAAGGCGATTGAGGTTCCGAAGGGCGTGACGGTGAAGATCACCGACGACGCCGTCGAAATGCAGGGGCCCAAGGGCAGGCTGGCTACCCCGGTCCCCGAAGGGGTGTTGTTCCGCCAGGAGGGCAGCAAGCTTCTGGTGCGTCCGGTCTCGGCGCCGGAGGGCCCGGTGGAGAAGGGCGTGTTGGACCGCCTCAGCCGTCCGGACAAGGCCAAGTGGGGTTTGGCGCGGGCGCTGGCCGCCAACGCCCTGCGCGGCGTGACCGAGGGATTCTCCAAGGAGTTGGAGATCGTCGGCGTGGGCTACGAGGCCGAAGTGCAGGGCAAGAAAGTGCTCTTCAGCCTGGGCTATTCTCGCCCGGTGGAGTTCCCCATCCCCGAGGGAATCCAGGTGGCGGTGGAGCGGAGCCGGGTGAAGGTGAGCGGGATTGACAAACAACTGGTGGGGCAGGTGGCGGCGGAGATGCGAGCCTTGCGGCCGCCCGATCCCTACAAGCAGAAAGGAGTGCGCCTCGTCGGCGAACTGCTGCGCAAGAAGGCCGGCAAGGCGGCGTCGGTGGCGACGACCAAGTAGCTATGCGATTCGGACGAGCACGCAAACCGGTAGCCAAGATCAGCCGGACCGAGCACCGGCGGCAGATCCACCGCCGCGTCCGCCAGCGGGTGGCGGGCACGGAGGGGCGACCGCGGCTGAGTGTCTCCCGCTCCCTCAAGCACATCTACACCCAAATCATCGACGATGCCCAGGGACGCACGCTGGTGTCGGCCTCCTCGCGCGACAAAGAGGTGCGCCAGCAGTTGCGCTACGGCGGCAACGTGGCCGCCGCCAAGGTGGTGGGCACGGTGTTGGGCGAGCGGGCGCGCCAGGCCGGCATCACCCAGGTGGTGTTCGACCGCGGCGGCTACAAATACCATGGGCGGATCAAAGCGCTGGCCGACGCCGTCCGGAAAGCGGGATTGAACTTCTAAGCCTATGAGCAAAACCAGCCTAGCGGAGAGAGTGCGGTGGCAGAAACCCATCGACGCCAGCAGCCTGCTGCTGAAGGAGCACGTGGTCGCCATTAACCGCGTCACCAAGGTCGTCAAGGGCGGCAAGAACCTCAGCTTCTCCGCCCTGGTGGTGGTGGGCGACGGCCAGGGCACGCTGGGCTACGGCCTGGGCAAGGCGCGCGAAGTGCCCATGGCCATCCGCAAGGGAATTGAGCTGGCCAAGAAACGCCTGCTCAAGGTGAACCTGACGCCGCCGACGATTCCCCATCAGGTGGTGGGGCGCTACGAGGCCAGCCGAGTGCTGCTGAAGCCGGCGCCGGAAGGGGCGGGGGTGATTGCCGGGGGGCCGGTGCGGCCGGTGCTGGAGGCGGCGGGCATCCAGAACGTCTTTACCAAGGCCATCGGCAACACCAATCCCCACAACGTGGTCAAGGCCACTCTGGACGCGCTGTTGCAGTTGAAGGACAAGCAAATGGTGGCGACGCTGCGCGGCAAGGAGCCGCAGGAGCTGTAGTGGCGATGGCGAAGCGCAAGGGCGACAAGATCAAGATTAAGTGGGTGCGGAGCTGGATTGCCTGCCCGGAGAAGCAGCGGGCGGTGGTGCGCGGGCTGGGCCTGCGCCGCCTGCAGCAGGTGGTGGAGCGGCCCGACACGCCGGCCGTGCGCGGCATGGTGAACAAGATTCCGCACTTGGTGGAGATTGTCGAGGAGTAGAGCGATGGTGGAACTGAGCCAGTTGCGTCCGCCGAAGGGTTCGCGCAAGAAGCCGACGCGCGTGGGCCGGGGCATCGGGGCCCGCAAGAGCAAGACCGCCGGCCGCGGCAACAAAGGACAACTCTCCCGCCGGGGCTCCCGCCGCCGACCCGGCTTTGAGGGCGGGCAGAACCCGCTGCACCGGCGGCTCCCCAAGCGCGGCTTCACCAACATCTTCGGCACCGAATACGCGGTGGTGAATGTGGAGGCCCTCAACGGTTTTGCCGAGGGCACGCGCGTCACCCCGGAGGAGTTGCGTGCCCGCGGCCTGGTGCGACGCCGCGGCCCGGTCAAGGTGCTGGGCGACGGCAGTCTGAAGGTGAAGTTGACCGTGGCGGCGCAAGCCTTCAGCGCCCAGGCGCGGCAGAAGATCGAGCAGGCGGGCGGCAGCGTCGAGCTGGTTCCGGCGGCGCCGCGGCAGGAGGCCCCGGGCGCGTCCGCCAGCGTCTAAGCTCCGATGAAGTTCCTCGAAGCCATCCGCAACATTTTCCGCGTTCCCGACCTGCGCAAACGCATCCTGTTCACCCTGGCGCTGCTGGCGGTCTTTCGCCTGGGCTCGCACATTCCCACGCCCGGCATCAATACCGAAGCGCTGGCGCAGCTCTTCGAGCAGTACCAAGGGACCTGGCTGGGGCTGTTCAACATCTTCTCCGGCGGCAGCTTCGCGCGCATGTCGATCTTCGCTCTCGGCATCATGCCCTACATCACTGCCTCCATCATTCTGCAGTTGATGACGGTAGTCTGGCCCTACCTGGAGCGGTTGCAGAAGGAAGGCGAGCTCGGCCGACGCAAGATCACGCAGTACACCCGCTACCTGACCGTGTTCCTGGCCGCCTTTCAGGCGTTGATGATTGCCGTCACGCTGATGCGGCAATCGGTGGTGGGCAACGTGCCCCTGGTGACCAGTCCCGGCATGGGTTTCCTCTTGATGACGGTTCTCACCCTGACCGCCGGCACCATCTTCATCATGTGGCTGGGGGAGCAGATCAGCGACCGCGGCATCGGCAAC
>DATEUS010000138.1:0-14079 GCA_035282985.1 Candidatus Acidiferrales bacterium | reverse complement strand
GGGCGCCTCTTGCCGGTATTCAAACTGGTCGAACGAGGACACGATGGCGTAGGATTCCTTGCCCGCCTTGACGTAGTCCACCAGCAGGTCCAGCCGCGGGAAGGCTCGCCGCCGGCGCTGGGCGGCGACGCTCTCGGGGAACATCCCGGTCATAAAGAGCGTGAAGTCGCCGATGTGCTTGCGCACCCGCCGCTCGCGCTCGAAGGAGCCTTCGGGGCCCAGCGGATCGGATTCCAGCAGCATCTCGCCCACGTCGTCGAGCCGGCGCCCGCGGGCGTCGCGGAGACGGTAGAGCGCCTCGGCCTCGGTGAACTCGACCAGCAGATTGGACACATAGCCGGCGGCGCGGGCATCGCGCACGTGGACATCGTGGAAAAAGTGCCGCTCCACCAGCTCGGTGAAGAGCCGCCGCAGTGGATGCTGGCGCGCGATGTCCATCCCGTTCGCCCCCGCATTCTAGTTGGATGCCAAGGCTCCTTCAAGAGTCCTGCTCACCTCTTACACCCGGGCGGCGTCCAATCGTTGCAGCCGCCAGTGCCGGGCGGGAAGCGCGACGCCATGAATCAGGTATAATGCACGGGGGAGCGTGGCGCATCGCACCAGGCGCAGCGGGCATCTCATAAGAGCAAGGAGAGAGTGAAACGGCGCAGAGACAGCGGGCTTATTGTCGGCGCCGCTGGCGCGATGAAGGAGTGAGTCCCACGAATGCCTGACGTCAGCCCGCTGGTCGCTTTGGTCGCCGGCTTCCTCTCCTTCCTCTCCCCCTGCGTGTTGCCGCTGGTGCCGGGCTACGTCTCCTTGATGTCCGGCGTGAGCGTGGAGAGGCTGAAGGAAGGCGACTCCCAAGCCACGCGCGCCGTCGTCCTCAACGCTGTCATCTTCATCCTCGGTTTCTCGCTGGTCTTCATCGCCATGGGGGCCTCGGCCAGCGCCGTGGGCAGTTTCCTCAACGAATACAGATCCATTCTCTACAAGATCGCCGGCGTCATCATCATCCTCTTCGGAGTTTTTCTCCTGGGGTTGCTCAAGATTCCGGCCCTCTATCGAGAGAAGCGCTACCAGGGCGAAGTCGGGCGCGGCAAAGCCAGCACCTTTCTGCTCGGTCTGGCCTTTGCCTTTGGCTGGACGCCTTGCATCGGGCCCATCCTGGGGGCGCTCTTGCTACTGGCGGCTACCAAGGAAACTGTGACCGAGGGAGTTTTCCTTCTGACGATCTACTCCCTCGGCCTAGGGATTCCTTTTTTCCTCACCGCCCTGGGGCTCAACAAGTTCCTCTCCTTCTACAAAGGGTTCCGCCGCTACCTGCACTGGGTGGAGCGCTTCGCCGGCGTGCTGCTGGTGGTGGTCGGCCTGCTGGTGTTCACCAATCAGTTGACCTGGCTGGCCTCCTACTTCACCTTCTTCAACCGCTTCAATCTGGAGATGCCGCTGGTTGCTTCGTCGAAGGCCGGTGGCGAGCGGCGCCTGATGGGCGAGCGGCAGGCTGCCCCCGACGTGCCGCTCGAGCGCGCTGATGGCTCGAGCCTCCGCCTCAGCGAGCTGCGCGGCAAAGTCGTGGTAGTAAACTTCTGGGCCAGTTGGTGTTTGCCCTGCCGGCTGGAGATTCCCTATTTCAACAAGACCTATCAGGAGTACCGCGGCCGGGGCGTGGAGTTTGTCGCCATCTCGGTGGATGCCGGCGGTTGGGGCGACGTCCAGGCTTTCGTCAAGGAAACGCCCATCGAATACGAAGTGGTGCTGGACAAAGATCAGGTAGCGGCCGAGGCCTTCGGCGGTTTGGCCGGCCTGCCGGTAACGATCTTCATTGACCGCCAGGGACGCGTCGCCTACAAACATATCGGGATCACCGACATCGACGCCCTGCGCGGCAACATCGAGGCTTTGCTGTGAAGCGAGTTGCATATCTGGTGGCGGTTGTGAGCGCCGTTGCGCTCGGAACCGCGCTGGCCCGCGCACAACAGATGCCCAAGCCAGAAGCCATCGTGCAGGTTCGGGTGGAGCCGACGGAGGTCAGCATCAAGCCGGGCGCCACCGCCGCCGCCACTTTGCTGGCCACCATCAAGGAAGGTTTCCACATCAACTCCAACAAGCCCGTGCAGGAGTACTTGATCCCCACCCGGGTGGAGTTGCTGGAGGCGCCGCCCTTTGTCCTGGAGAAGGCGGACTTCCCTCTAGGGGAGCTGAAGGCCTTCGGCTTTGCTCCCGACGAGAAGCTCTCCGTTTATGAGGGCACCGTGCGCGTGCCGCTCGAGTTGCGGCCGAAGCCGGGCGCAGCGGCTGGCTCCCACAACCTCCGCTTGGCTTTCCACTACCAGGCCTGCAACGACCGCTTCTGCCTGCGCCCCGCCCAGCGCGAGGTGGTGTTGAAAGTCCTGGTTCGGTAATCTTCACTTCGAGGCGAAATGGCACGTCGCCGCCGAAAACACAGGTCTTTGTCGGCGCCCCAAAGAGGGGCGCGGCCTTCCGGGTGGCGCCGTGCGCCGGGTCGCCGGGCCTTGTTGATTGTGGCCGTGGTGACCGGGCTGGGACTGGCCCTGCTTTCCACCGGGGGAAGTCCCTGCCACGCCCGGACGATGCTTCCCTCCTCCGAACCGCGCGAGCCTGGCGCACCCAACCGCCTGATCAACGAATCCAGTCCCTACCTGCAAAGCGCCGCCCGCCAGCCTGTCGATTGGTATCCCTTCGGTCCGGAGGCCTTCGAGCGCGCCCGCGCCCTCGACCGCCCCATCCTGCTCGACATCGGCGCCGTGTGGTGCCATTGGTGCCACGTGATGGACCGGGAGAGCTACGAGAACCCGGAGATTGCCCGCCTCCTCAACGAGATGTTTGTCGCCGTCAAGGTCGACCGCGATGCCCGCCCCGACATCGACGCCCGCTACCAGCGCACCGTCCAGACTCTTACCGGCCAAGGGGGCTGGCCCCTGACGGCTTTCCTGACTCCCGCCGGCAAAGTCTTCTTCGGCGGCACCTATTTCCCGGCCGAGAGTGGCGCCGGCCGCCCGGGGCTGAAGCAACTCTTGCCGCGCGTGTCCGAGGCCTACCGTGACGACAAGGATCGCGTCCTGGCGGCAGCCGACTCCATTGCTCAGCACCTGCAGACCTTTGAGGTGGCTTCCAACCAGGCCGGTGAAGTGGCGCCGGCTCTTCTGGAGAAATTGGTCGACGCCGTCCGGGAGGATTTCGACCCGGAATACGGTGGTGAGAAAGGCGCGCCTAAATTCCCTCACGGGGCGGTAATTCAACTGGCTCTCGACCGCTACGCTGCCACCCGCGACCGCACCCTTCTCGATAGCGCCGATAAGACCCTCGAAGCCATGGCCGGCGGTGGCCTGCGCGATCATATCCACGGGGGCTTCTACCGCTACTCCACCGACCGCTTCTGGCACATCCCCCACTTCGAGAAGATGGGCTACGTACAGGCCGAGTTGCTGGCCGCCTACGCCCAGGCCTACCAAATCACAGGCAAGCCTCTCTACCGCCAGGCGGCCGAGGAGATCATTGGCTACCTGACTGACACGCTCTCTGACCAGGCTCAGGGCGGGTTCTATGCCACGCAAGACGCCGACCTCAGCCTCGACGACGACGGCACCTACTACACCTGGACCCTGGAAGAGATTCAGAAACTACTGAGCCCAGACGAGGCCCGTGCTTTCGCAGCCCGCTTCGGCGTGGTGGCCGCCCCGGAGCGGCACCCGCCTTCCACCTCCGACCGCAATGTGCTCTACCTCGCCAGGACGGTGGAGGCCGTCGCCGCCGAATTGAAGCGGCCGCCGGATCAGGTTCGTGCCCTGCTGGAGGCGGCCCGGGAAAAGCTGCGGGCGGCCCGCCGGCGACAGCCAGCCCCCTATGTGGATCAGACGAAGTTCACTGACTGGAATGCGCTCTTGCTTTCCGCTTACGGCCGCGCCTATGAGGCCTTGGGCGAGGAAAGGGTCAAAGCCTTTGCCCTGCGGACGACGGAGTTCTTCCTTCGCACTGCCTATCGTCCCGGGCAGGGAATGTATCATGCCGTTGCGCAAGGCCGGGCACGAACGGCGGGACTGCTCCAAGACCAGGTCTACATGGCGCAGGCTCTTCTCGATATGTTTGAGATCAGCGGCCAGCGGCGTTATCTCGACGTGGCGCGCGCTTTGATGGACTACGCCCTGGAACACTACTGGGACGCCAAGCAGGGAGGTTTTTTCGACGTGGCGCACGGTGAAGACTTTGTGGACATCCTTGCGCAGCCGCGCAAGGACATCCAGGACGCCCCCCTCCCGGGAGCCAACGCCGTGGCGGCACTGGCGCTCAACCGCCTTTTCACCCTGACCGGCGAGCCACGCTACCGGGAAAAAGCGGAGGCGGTCTTGCGGGCCTTTGCCGGCTCGGCCCCGCGCCTGGGCACTTTCGCCGCCACCTACGCCCGCGCGGTGGAGTTCCACCTTTCCAGCGAGGCGCGAAGCTCCGCCGCCGGTAACCAGAAGCGTTGAAGCTGATGGCGGCGCGAATTCAAGTCGAAAAGCAGGCCGACGGCCGCTACCGCGTGACCGTCAGCGAGGGCAGCAGCCGTAGCTCCCACCTGGTCACCGCCCGGCCCCACTATTGCCAGAAGCTCACCGGCGGCCGCGTGTCGCCGGAGGAGTTGGTGCGGGCCTCCTTCGAGTTTCTGCTGGAGAGAGAGCCCAAGGAATCCATCCTGCGCGAGTTTGACCTGCCCGTAATCGCCCGCTATTTCCCCGAGTACGAAGGCGAAATCAAGAAACGCGTGTCCGGCTAGGTGCCTGTCGGCCACTGACGAGGCCCGCGGACCCGACTCTTGTCGCCGGGCGACAATCCGTATAGAGTCTCCGCCAGGGAGCCACGGAGGCAGGCAGTGAGCATTCCTCGAGCCAAAGTGATGTCGGAGTTGGTGGCGCCCTTTGCGGTGCGGGCGCGCCTCACAGGCGAGGAGTACAAGGTGCGCTTCTCCCACCTCTGGTCGGCCATCGCCACCCGGCACAGCGACACCATCGACTGCAAATTCCTGGTCAATGGTCGCGGGGTGGTGGTGGCCTTGGCCCACCCGGGTTTCGTGGATTTCCACCAGCGTGCCGGGCGCCCGCTCAGCGACGAGGAAACCGCGCAGGTGGCGGCCGCTTATTTGCGCGCAGCGTTGGAAAGCGACTGCGACAGCGACCGGAACCAGCATTTTGTCTCTCGGGAAGAGGTGCTGCGCCTGGTGGGAGAGCTGGGCTTGCTGGGCTGAGAGATCGGGGTGAGCGCCGGCGGAGGCGCGGGGCTAGGCGTCGGAGAGGTCTTCGTCGAAGTCGGCGGGAGCCGGGGCGGGCTGATCGAGTTCGGCGGTCTCAAACAGTTGTCCGCACTCCAGGCACTCGACGTAAGTGGCGGCGTCGTCCTGGGCAATCACGCGCGTGCGGCGATGAGGGCAGTTCTTTCCCATCCCGAAGTTCCCCGCAGGCTGTTGATTATAGCAAGCCGGCCGGAGCGGCGTCGCCGCGCCGAAATGCCGCTTGCTTCGAGGGATTGCCCGCACAGATAATCAGGCGATGGCCGGGGCGGCGGAGCCGCGTGCGTCGGGCTGGCGGTGAATTGAGGAGTCGGGGACGCGAATGCAACGAATCTTTTTCATCGCTTTGGCGGCGCTGTTTGTCTACCTGATCTACCTCATCTTTTCTCCCTTCCTGGTCCCGCTCTGCTGGGCGGTGGTGTTCACCATCATGTTCCTTCCCGTCCACCAACGCATGCGCAAGCGCATCCGCGGACCGAACCGGGCGGCGCTGGCCTCGACGCTCCTCCTGACGGCGGTCATCATCATTCCCGGCCTGTTCGTCCTGGGCGCCTTCACGGTTCAGGCGGTGGAAATGGCGCAGTGGGCCCAGGACCAGTGGCGAGAAGGTGGGACGACGTTGCGCGACTCCCTGGAGCGAGCGCTTCCCCTGGAGCGCATCCTCGACTGGTTGGCGGAGCGCAACATCAGCGAGGAAGAGGTGGCCAACCTGGTCACCCAGAAGCTGCAGCAACTGGCGGCCCTCATTGCCACGTGGACCGGGCGGCTGTTGCGCAACCTAGTTTTCCTCTTCTTCGACCTCTTCGTCACCCTGTTCGCCACCTTCTACCTGTTCCGCGACGGCGGCGCCCTCCTGCACCGACTGCGGCGGGCTCTGCCCCTGGACGACGCCGTCCGCGAGGGCCTGCTCTACATTGCCCAGAACGTCCTCTACGCCAGCGTCTTCAGCGGCTTGGTGGTGGCGGCGGTGCAGGGAGCGATTGGGGGCCTGCTCTTCTGGCTGCTGGGGATTGGGGCGGCCGTGCTCTGGGGAATCGTAATGGCCTTCCTCTCGTTGCTGCCGGTGGTGGGGGCGTGGATGGTCTGGGTGCCCGCGGTCATCTACCTGTTTGTCATCGGCGAGTACGTGAAGGCGGTGATCCTGGTAGTGGCGGGGGCCCTGGTCATCGGCATGGTGGACAACGTTCTCCGTCCTATTCTGCTCAGCGGGCGCACTCAGATGAACGGGCTGCTGGTGTTCATCAGCATCCTGGGCGGTATTGCCGCCTTCGGGCTCCTGGGAGTTGTGCTGGGCCCGATTCTGGTGGCGTTGGCCACGGCGCTGCTGGAATTCTACACCGCCGAAGAGGCCTCTCCCCTGCTGCCGGTGGAGACGCCCGAGTCTCCCCCGGCAGCGAGCTGCTAGCCCTTCCCCGTAGACCGAAAAAAAGAAGGCCCACCCTGGTGTAAAGAGGGCGGGCCGGAGCTAAGAAGCCGGAACGAGCTACGGCTAGCGCTTGGCGGAAGCCACTTCCTTGGGCACGCTCAGATAGCCGGTGACGCGGTCTTTGTTGATGTCGAAGACCACGATCTCCAGCAGGTGCCGCGTCCCCTGCAGGTAGAACTGCACCGGCTCGAGCAGGGTCTTGTCCTTCTTCTCAATGCGCTTGTCGCTGTCGAGCAGGGTAATGGTGAACCGCTGGCGCTTGGTGTCGGTTTTGTTGAGGCGGACGGAGACCATGCCCACGCGGTTGTACTGCTTCGACTTGCGAATGTCGAACTCGAAGTAGTCGCGCTCCCCGCGACGCTTCAGCTCTTCCAGCTCGTCGTGGTTGCGGGCAATCAGGCCGCTCTGGATGCCCAGGTCGCCCATGGTGCGCTGCAGGGTCAGTTGGGTTTGCTCAAGCTGCTCCCGGGTGGCGGCCACGTCGCCCTTGACGCCGCTCACCTCCCCGGTGAGAGTGCCCAACTGGGCCTGCTGCTGCTCGATTTGGGTCCCCAACTGCGCCGCCGTGCTCCGTTGCTCCTCCCGGATTTGGCGGGCCAGGGAACGGGCCTGGGACAACTCCTTCTGGGTGACTCCCAGCTTCTCGCTGGTGACCTCAAACTCGGCCCGGAAGTCAGCGTAGTTTTCCTCCAGCGTGCCGGCCCGAGAGGTCAACTCAGTCAGCTTCTTGTTGGTGGCGTCGAGCTGAGCGGCCAACTCCACCCGGGCGCTGTGCTGGGCGTAGACCACGTAGCCCAACAGCAGTGCCAGAACAGCTAGGACAGCGATTAACCAGATGGGCGGCAAACTGCGCGCGGGCTCGGGTTCAATGTTCTCTATCGGTGGCTGCGGCGTCGTGCTCACTGGTAATACCCCCCTTTGCTTTCGGCGCCCGTTTGCAACCAGGCGCCAGGACGACTCACGGCGTCGTCTCTCGATTTGATTATCGTTTATTGCGGGGGAGTTGTCTACGTGAGGAGATATAGTTGCCAACCGAGCCGCCCGGGCGGCCTCCCCTTGATTTGCGGCCCCGGTTGGGGTAGCTTGCACTCCTGCCTATCGGCGGGGGAGCCCGAAACGCCTGTATTGAGGCCACTGTGACCATTAATCTCCGCAACGTCGGTGGTGTCACCATCCTCGACCTGAGTGGGCCGCTGAAGATGGGGGAGGCCGAGGAGGCCTTTCGCGGCCAGGTGGAGGACTTGTTGGCCAAAGGGGTCACCAGCCTGGCCGTCAACCTGGCCGGGGTGCCGGAGATGGACAGTTCCGGCATCGGCTCGCTGGTGCGCGCCTTCAGTGCCGTCAAGGCGGCCGGGGGCAAGTGCCGGTTCTTCGCTGCTCCCAAGCGGGTGCGGCAGACCCTGCGCATGGTGCGCATGGACACCGTCCTCGAGCTGGCCAAAGACGAAGCCTCTGCCCTGGCTAGTTTCTAAGCCGCGGTGGCCTGTCTCACTCCCTTGCCTGTGTTACATTGACCCCCCTATGGGCAAACCACCGGTGCGGATGACTGTCCCGCAAACCGACTTGAAGGCCCAGTACACCGCTCTGAAAGGTGAGATCCAGGCGGCACTGGCGCGGGTGTGCGAGAGCCAGCGCTTCATCCTCGGCCCGGAAGGCAAGGCGCTGGAGGAGGCGGTGGCGGCCTACTGTGGGGTGGGGCACGCCGTCGGCTGCGCCTCGGGCTCGGACGCGCTGCTGCTGTCGCTGGTGGCTCTGGAGGCGATGCCCGGCGACCGCGTGGTGACGGTTCCGTTGACCTTCTTTGCCACCGCCAGTTCGGTGGCGCGGCTAGGAGGACGGGCCGTGTTCGTGGACATCGAGCCGCGGACCTTCACCCTCGATCCGGCCCGGCTCGAAGCCCATCTCAAGAGCCTGAGCGCGGAAGAGCGGAAGCGCACTCGGGCCATTGTCCCCGTGCACCTTTATGGGCAACCGGCGGAGATGGCGGCGATTCTAGAACTTGCCGCCCGCTACGAGCTACCTGTCATCGAAGACGCCGCCCAGGCTTTGGGCGCCGACTGCGACGGTCGGCGCGTCGGCAGCTTGGGCACCACCAGCTGCTTCAGCTTCTATCCTTCCAAGAACCTGGGCGCTTACGGCGATGCCGGCCTGGTGACCACCAACGACGCCGCGCTGGCCGCGCGCGTGCGTGCCTTGCGCCACCATGGCTGCACGGGTGAAAAATACCGCCACAATCTTCTGGGCTGGAACAGCCGCCTCGACGAGTTACAGGCTGCCGTGCTGCGGGTCAAGCTGCGCCACCTGGACGACTGGACGCGGGCCCGGCAGACCTGCGCCGATCGCTACGACGGGTTGTTTCTCGACGCCGGGCTCGCCGACCGCGGGAAGACCTATCCTGATGAAAAGCATCCTGTCGTCATCCCGCACCGGGCCGCGGGGCGCTTGCACGCCTTCCACCAGTACACCATCCGCAGCCGCGAGCGCGACGCCCTCCGCCGCTTCCTCGAGCAGGAAGGCGTGGGCACCGAGGTGTACTACCCGATTCCTTTGCACTTGCAGCGGTGCTTCCAGAACTGGGGCGGCTGCCCTGGGGACTTCCCCGAAGCTGAGCGCGCCGCCGCCGAGGTGCTGTCGCTACCGCTCTATCCCGAACTGACCCCGGAGCAGCAGCAGTACGTCGTGGCCACGGTGGCGGCCTTCTACCGCCCCGCCTAGCCTCTCCGAAAAAAAAAGAGCCCGCGCGGGGCTCTCTTTGATTTGCGTTTTGGAGCTTTCTCCGGCGGCAGGAACCGCGGGAGAAAAGAGACTACATCATCGTCGCCAGATTGACTTCCTTCCAGGCGCCGCCTTCCTTCACTTCCAGCTTCTCGGCCACAATGGCGCTGCCCTTGACCAGACCGGTAGCGCGCGCGATCTTGCCCAGGTAGTCGGCTACTTGCCCGGCCGGCACCGCCAGCGTAATCACCTTGCCGTCCGCGGTCAGCAGCGCCACCGGGATGCCCATCTTGGCGCAAGCGGTGCCGCAGCTCGGCATCGTGCCCTTGGGCGTCACGTGGTCGTTACCCGAGTTCTTGGCGTTCGACAGGTAACACTTGGTGTCCACCAAAGTGCCCTCGACCGTCTTGTCCTTGCCCTCTTCGCCGGCGAATGCCGTGCCGATCACGGCCAACAAGACGACGGCCAGAGCCAGAATGCTTGCTCTCTTCGTCATTTAGTCCTCCTTAGGATTCCCCCCGACTTGCCTCGACTAAACCCTCCGACTTGACAAACTTCTTCTGGCCGACAGAGTCCGTCTGTCGCGTCTGCTCGAAACCTTACTTTCTTTTTGATGTCGCAACAGTCGGAGGGATTCAGGAGCTTTGTCGGCTGCGCTCCATTCTGGTTGGCAGGTCGCGGCGCTCAGCTCTGGCCGCGCACGCGCGCAGACAATTCGGTCAGGCTGTCGACGCGCAGGTCGGGCGGGTACTCATCCAGCAGGTGGCTGCCCAGGCCGTAGTTGACCCCGCAGACGCGGATGCCGGCGTTGCGGGCGGTGAGGATGTCAATCTCCGAGTCGCCCACCATCAGGGCCCGGTCCTTTTCCTCTCCGGTCTCGCGCAGGATGGTCTCGATGCCGATGGGGTCGGGCTTCTTGCGCTCGAAGCTGTTGCCGCCGTAGACCTGCAGGAAGAAGTCGGCCAGGCCGAGCCCTTCGAGAATGCGGCGGCTGAAGCGCTCCGGCTTGTTGGTGAGAACGGTGAGGATGCGGCCGGCGGCGGCCAACTCGGCCAGGCCCTCGCGCACGCCGGGATAGGCGACGGTGTTGTCGAGCATGTGCTCGCGGTAGTAGCCGAGGAAGAACTCGAGCCCCTTCTGCACCAGGGCGTCGTCGGTGGTGTGCCCTAGCGCCCGGCGCACCAGCATGGGCGCGCCCTGGCCGATGTAGCCGAAGATCTCTTCGTGCGGCAGGGGCTGAAAGCCGAAATGTTCGAGGGTGGCGTTGACCGATAGCGCCAGGTCGAGCTTGGAGTCAATCAAGGTGCCGTCCAGGTCGAAGATGAACACGCGCACCTGACGCCAGAACTCTGGCCCGAGCGATGTGGAGGTCATCAGGGCTTTTCGTCCCTCGCAGAGAGAACGAAGATTATAGATGAAGGCGGACAAAGAGCGGGCGGCTTCTCACCAGCCGTCGGGAGAGGCTTGTCGGGGGCGCAAGCCCGCGTGTAGACTGCTGCTTCTAACCCTTCCTGCCGCGTTGCAGGTGCCCGCCTTCGCTCAGTGAGCTTCGGCGGGTAGAGATTCCTGGGAGAAAGCTGATGGCCAACATCTATCCCTTCCGCGCCTTCCGCTACAACGCCGAGAAGGCCGGAACTAAGCTCGACCACCTGGTCACGCAGCCCTACGACAAAATTGACGCCAAGTTGCAGGAGAAGTACTACGGCCTCAGTCCCTACAACCTGGTGCGGCTGATCCGCGGCAAGGCGGAGCCGGGCGACAACGGCCGCAACGTCTACACCCGCGCCGCCGCCTGGCTGGAGGAGTGGACCCAGAAGGGCGTGCTGGCGCAGGAAGCGCAGCCGGCGCTCTATCCCTACTTCCAAGAGTACACCGTGCCGGGCACGGAGGACCGCCGGGTGCGCAAGGGTTTTATCGCCCTGGGGCGGATTGAAGACTACGCCGCCGGCATCGTCCACCGGCACGAGATGACGCTGACGGGGCCGAAGAAAGACCGGCTGGAGTTGCTGCGGCACACGCGCACGCACTTCGGGCAGATTTTCATGATCTACAGCGACCCCAAAGGCGAAGTCGACAGGCTGCTCGACAAAGTGGCGGCCGCGCACGCCCCGCAGGGAGTCACCGACGACTACGGCGCCCGCCACCGCCTCTGGGCCGTAACCGACGCTGCCACCATCAAGAAATTCCGGGAGCTGATGGCCGAAAAGAAACTCATCATCGCCGACGGCCATCACCGCTACGAGACCGCCATGGCCTACCGCGACGAGTGCCGCGCCAAGACCGGCAAGTCCGACCCGGAGGCGCCGCACGAGAAGGTGATGATGACCTTCATCAACATGGACGGCCCGGGCGTCACCATCCTGCCCACGCACCGCGTGGTCGCCAACCTGCCGGGGTTCAACTTCGAGGCTTTCCGCAAGAAGGCTTCAGCCTACTTCGACTGGTACGCCTACCCGCGCACGGAGGGCAAGGGCGGAGCGGCGCGGCTGCTGCGCGACCTGGCCGAGCGCGGGGCTGCGCGCACCAGCTTCGGCGTCTGCGCGGCCGGCGAGCCGGCGCTCTATCTCTTCCTGCTCAAGATCAATGTGGACCTGGCGAAGGAACTGCCCGGGGTTTCGCCGCGCCAGCAGAAGCTCGACCTGGTGGTGCTGCACAAGCTGCTGCTGGAGCGCTGCCTGGGGTTGACGGAAGATTCGGTGCGGCAGGAGAAGAACCTGCACTACCTCCGCCACGCCGAGGAGGCTCTGGCGATGGTGGAAAAGGACGAGGCGTCGGTGGCCTTCCTGGTGAACCCGATTCGGGTGGAGCAGGTGCGCGAGGTGGCCTTCAGCGGCGAGACCTTGCCGCAGAAGTCCACTGACTTCTATCCCAAGCTCTTGTCCGGAATGACCATCTATCGGCTGGACAATCCCTAAGCTGGAAAGCAGACCCTTCGACTCGCTGCCGCTCGCTCAGGGTGACAGGTTCGGGTTTGTTTGTCATTCGGAGCCCCGAAGCTTCGGGGCGAGCAATCTGTTTCTTGCCGGCGCAGGCTACTGGAACTTGGCTACAGCGTCGGCTTCGTTGTCGTAGACTTCGAAGACGGTCAGCAGGCGCGTGACCATCAGAGTTTCCTGGAATTTCTCGGTCAGGTTGGTCAGCTTCAGGTCGCCGCCCTGGGCGCGGGTGGAGGTGTAAGCGCTGACCAGCGCGCCCACGCCGGAGCTGTCGATGAAGGTGATGTTGGCGAGGTTGAGGAGGATTTTCTTCTTGCCCTCCTCCAGCAACTGCTTGACGCGCTCGCGCAGGGCCTGCGACTCGCGGCCCAGCACGATCTTGCCGCTCAGGTCGAGGATAGTGACCCCTTTGGTTTCCCGGGCGACGAAGTTCAGTGCCATCGGTTTTCCCTCCGCGCCGAAGTGTCGGGCTTAGAAATCGGAGCAGGACAGGTAGTAGCCGCGGTTTGACTTCGCTCATGGTTCGACTTTCGCTCACCATCCCGAGCGAGAGCCGAGGGACCACGCCGAGCGAAAGTCGAGGCGCAGATGCGGCTCAGGTCGAGCGGGCGTGGCAGCGTTTCCGCCCGTCCGGCCTTGGCCTCGCCCGGCAGAGAAGTGTCCCGCCCTCCTTCCATGCCCGCCTTATAACACGTTTCCCCGAAAAGGCAAACGGATGAAACCGCCGACCTGTCCCGAGCTGGGTCGAGGGATGAACACAGATAAACACAGATAACAGCAAAAAGATCTCACCATAGAGGCGCCCTTCGGCTTCGCTCAGGGTCTCCGCTTCGCTGCGACAGAGGACACAGAGAAAAGCAAGAGCCGTCAGCGGCTATGGAGAACTGCATAACGAATGTCCGGAGCGGTGAGGTTGAGAAGAACACGAAAGCAAGGCAAGAAGAAGATTCTTCGCTTCGCTCCCTTCGACTGCGCTCAGGGTCTCCGCCCCGCAAAGAACGCGGGGTCACCGCTTTGCTCCGACTTCGCTGCGACAGGACAGGCCCTTCGACAAGCTCAGGGTCTACGCTGCGCTGCGACCGGGCAGGCCGCTAGGGGGGTGGGCTTACCACCTCGGGGCGGGGGAGAAATGCGTCTCAGAACGCGTTCGAGACGCATTTGCTGGGCATCCTGAGGAGGGGTGAGACCCTTCGCCCTGGTGTATCGGGGCCGAGGGCGGGGCAGGCAGAGCAGCCGACCGATCCCTCGACTGCGCCTGCCTTCGGCAAGCTCAGGGTCTACGCTGCGCTGCGACGGGATCTTCGCTCGCCCCGAAGCTTCGGGGCTCGCTTCGACTTTCCCCGCGACGCGGGTAGAGTTCGTGCCGAGTAGAAACAAAAAGCCCCACCGCGTGGGTGGGGCTTTTTGATTTCAAACCCGGCGATGCTTCGACTACGTTCAGCACAAGCGACCTATCCCGACCAAGAAGGTCGGGACTTCGGCCTTCGGCCTCAGCTTTCCTGGCAAAGCGGCAAGAGTTCGTGCCCTTCGGCGGGGCTCAGGGCAAGCAGGGTGTAGAAACAGCAACGGCGGGCGCGATGGCCCGCCGCTGCTGATTTCAAACCCGGCGACGACCTACTTTCCCACTCAGCGAACCGAGCAGTAACATTGGCCCTGCGGGGCTTAACGGCCGTGTTCGGGATGGGAACGGGTGTGGCCCCCGCGGTATGGTCACCGGGAAACTCAAACTGAAACGG
>DATEUS010000137.1:0-10033 GCA_035282985.1 Candidatus Acidiferrales bacterium | reverse complement strand
ATCCCGCCAGCCCCGCCGCCTCCCAGTCCAACTCCTCCACCTCCATCAGGAGGTGGCGCGGGCGAACAGCCGCGGCGGACTGGAGACCCGCGGGAGCGAGTCCCCCGCCATCACGGCCCGCTGTGGATGGACGTGTTTGACCTACAACAGCCTGACTCGGAGGCTCGGCATCGGCTTCCTGTGATCAACACTCCGCCGGGCGAACCGACGGCTCCCGCCGAGGTCACTCGGCCAGCCGGGCCTGTGGCGACGCCGGTGAACCCGCGGTTGCCGCAGCCCCGCGCACCACGAGCCGAGCCGCTGCGTCCGGAGGCAGCGCGGCCTCCTGCGCGTCCGAATTCGATCTCCCCTTCGCCTCGAATCAACTCGCGAACCTCTTCAGCACCTGTGTCGAGGCCAACCGCCGGAGGCGCAGGGCAGGTACGATCGAGTCCGTCGCGGTCAACGCCGCGCACTTCTCCGCCCCCGTCAAACCCTCGCCCGTAGTCATCGCCCTGGCCTCGCTCGCTGCGAGCGTCGTCAACTGCCCGGTGGCGACTGCGCCTTCGTTCCCGAAGGCGACTACTTCCCTTCCAGCCGCTGCTTCTGCTCGCGGTAGGCAGCGATGCGCTGCCGCTCGGCCTCGAAGCCCTCGCGGCCCAGCAGCGCATAGGTCAGGTCCTTCCCCAACTGCACGCCCGGCTGGTCGAAGGCGTTGACG
Organism: Candidatus Acidiferrales bacterium; assembly: GCA_035282985.1. Lineage (GTDB taxonomy): Bacteria > Acidobacteriota > Terriglobia > Acidiferrales > 2-02-FULL-67-57 > DATEUS01. The sequence goes on along the minus strand of DATEUS010000137.1, from coordinate 9,333 downwards.
TTGTAGAACTCGCCGGCATAGGCGGTCTGGAACATGGTCATCATCATCAACTGGCCGATGGCGTGCTCGCCGGCGCGCGGGAAAACGATGGTGCAGTTGGGCCGGCCGGCCTCGGTCAAGGCCAGCTCGGTGGCGAACTTTTCGGCGCGGAAGAGCTCGTTAAGCGTGTGCCCGCCCAGGTAGCCGGTCGAAGAATGCTTGGGGAAGAGCTTCGGGATGCGGATGCGGTAGTCCTCCTCTGCCAACTCCCAGAAGGTCACCACCTTGTCGTGCGGGCCTTCCATGTAAAGCTGCGACTGCGAGTGCTGGTCGGTCACGCCCAGCGCCTCCATCGCCGTCTGCCCGACAAAGACTTCGCGCTTGTCGCGGTCGAACTGCTTGCCCAGGCTCTCGGCCCAGAGCTGCTTGTACCAGAAGGCCAGCGGCAGCAGCGCGTTGGAGTAGCAGTAGATGACCTGGATGGTCTTGCTGTAGCGGGTGTCGAGCAGGAACTGGTGCAGGGCCGACTGCAAGGCGGGATTGGCCTCCAGCTCCGGCTCCCGGCAGGCCTTCACCACCGAGCCGGCGCCGGCCAGCAGCTTCTTGATGTCCACTCCCGCCAACGCCGCCGGCAGCAACCCCACCGGGGTCATCACCGAGAAGCGCCCGCCCACGTTGGGCGGCACGAAGAAAAGCTCGAAGCCTTCGCTGCGCGCAATCTCCAGCAAGTCTCCTTTGGCGGGATCGGTCACGGCCGCCACCTGCTGCGCCGCTTTCTTGGCGCCCACCTTCTTGCGGAGCCAGTCGTAAACGATGAGGAACTGCGCCATGGTTTCGGCGGTTGAGCCGGACTTGGTCACCACCACCACCAGGGTCTTGCGGGCGTCAAGCTGTTCGAGGCTGCGGCCGAGGATGAGTGGGTCAACGTTGTCCAGCACCCAGAGCTCGGCCGGGACCTTCCGCCGGCGGAAGGGCCGGGGTCCGTTGGCAGCGGCGTCGAGCGCGAACGCCCCCAGAGCCGAGCCGCCGATGCCCAGCAGCAACACGGAGCGGTAGCGGCCGCGGCGGGCGCGGACGTAGCGCTCCACTTGCGCCACCGGTTCTTTGTCGAAAGGCACAGCGGGAAAGCCGAACTCGCCTTTGTCAACCCGGGCGAGGAATTTTTTTACCGCCGTGCGGGCCTGGTCGCGGTGGGCCTGGAGGTCGGCGGCGGTCAGGCCGTGACCGCTGCCCACCACCTCCGCCCGCAGGTTCGTCCAGTCATAGCGAATGGTTTGGTTCGCGCTCATGGGTCCTCCCGACGCGACGAGTTCGCGAGGAGAAACGGGGAGGCTAGGATAGCCTAGGTGGCCGGGAAATCAAAGCACCCCAGCGACCTAGGGCCGAACGATGAGGGGAATCTCCTGGCTCCAGTCGGGCCAGCCGCGCAGCTTGACCTCGGCTCGCACCGCCCACAGCAGCTTGTTGTCTCCGCCCCAGAAGCTGTGCGGCGCCTCCTGGGGAACAGTGAGCGTGGCGTCTAGCGAGGCGGTTTGACCGGCGGAAACCGTTTGTTCGACGCCGAGCGGCACCGAGGCTCGGCAGACGACCTGTTGGCGGTCCGTGTCGGACTCATCGCCGGTTCCTCGGATGATGCTGTGCTCGGTGGCGACCAGCTTCGCCGTCCCTTCAATCAGGTCCACCGCCGCCCGCGGCTGGAACCGGACTGTGCAGGTTACGCGATCGCCCGGCCGGACCAGCGGCGGGCTCAATTCGACGTCGATCGCGCCCAACTTGCTCCCGGCAATGGCCGAGCGCAGGTGGGCCCGGGCGCCGCGCCAGCCGGCGACGGTGAGCAAGCCACCTACCATGACGGCGGCGATCGCATGCGGGATGGGGAGCGGGTACACCACGGGCAAGGGAAGGCGTATTGGAAGGAAGGCGGGGAGAATGTGTTGGAGGCCGAGGAGCAGTGCGGGCAGGCCGACTGCTAGCGCTCCGACGGAGAAGACAGCGGCCAGGCCCCGCCGGGCTGCCCCGGCGGGCTTCGTTCCTCCACGAGGCGCCGCCGGGAGCCATCGTTCCGCTCCGGTCAGGCCGGCCGCGGGTTTCTCACCCGCGACGAGGCGAAACTGCGTCTCTACATCGGGATTCCAGAGACCTACCTCTGCGCAGGCGGCCACACGCCAACCGATGCTGAAGAGCCTGCCCTGGTAGGTCAGAGGGCCGGCCGGCGCCGGGAACTCGAACGGATAGCTGAGGCTCTGCCCGGCCTGCCACGGCCCGGAGAAGAGCACCAAGTCGCCTTCGACCCTGGCGGAATCCTGGCAACGCTCTCCCTGGGCGGTCCAACGCCGGGAGACAATGAGCCGCTTGCAGTGGCAGTCTTCGAGGACCTGCACTTCGACGCGGCCGGTGATCTTCTCGCCGGCGGCGTAGGTGGGGTCGTCGCGGTCAAGCACGATCCGCAGGTTGTATTTCGCCATCAGCGTCCTCGGTGGGAGCGGTCTCTTTCCAGCACCCGTTCTGCGCGGGTCACTTGCTCCCCGGAGCCGGCACGACCTCGAAGGCCTTCACCACCTCATCAAAGTATTTCGCGTGTTCCTCGAAAGACTTCTGGTCCCTCTCGAAATAGGTCAGTCCGTAGCGCTTCCCGTTCTTGAAGAGCACGCAGACCCGCACCGGGATGGGTCCCATCCGATACACGTAGTCGTAGGCCTCGAGCCCGCTGGCGGTGGAGATTGTTCTCGCCGAGACGACCTCCATCCGAAACAGCGTGATGAACTCCTTGAAGTAAGCGGAGAACTCTTCAAAGCTCTTCGCCGGGGCCTCGTGGGCGTAGATCAGGATGACCGGCAGCGGCGGACTTTCACCGGGGGCGACAGCCTGGCCCTGGTTGAGATACACAGCGTTCCAGTCCGCCGGTGCTTCTCCACTGCCCAGCGTGCCCACGCTGCCACCCAAGGAAGCCTGGCCCGACTTGAAGGCTTTGATGTCCGGGAAGGGGTCCGGGTGCTGGACGCGATCCACCGTCCAATCCGAGGGGAAGGTCGCCTTGAAGCCGTATTTGTCGTTCGTGATGCTTTCCGGCTCACCGGCCAGCAAGGAGCTGGAGAGCGCAAGCAGAAACAGGCCAAGAAAACGGAGTGTCAGTTTCATCGCAGACCTCTCTCGTGGGCGAGGCTACTGCTGGACCAGCTCGACGCGGCGGTTCTGGGCACGCCCTTCATCAGAAGTGTTTGGAGCGACGGGGGCCAGCGGGCCCACGCCCTCGGCATGCAGGCGCGCGGCAGCAATCTTGTACCGATTGACCAACGCTGCGACCACGGCCTCCGCCCGCCGCTTCGATAAATCCAGGTTGTAGGTGAGTTGCCCCACGCTGTCAGTGTGCCCCACCACATAGAGCTTCAAGCTCGGGTTCTCCTGAAGCAGTTTGCCGATTTCCGCCAGCACCGGATCCGACTCCGGCTTCAGATCGGCCTTGTCGGTGTCGAAGTGAATGCCATACACGGCCACGTGGCCCGCGCGGGTGATGTCGCCAGCCAACGCCGCCGCGTTGACTGTCACCATCCCGGTCTCCATCGGCTTGGTCTCGACCACAAGGATGTAGGTATGTCCCGGCCGAGATTCCACCGCAACCCACGCGTCGCCCTCGGGCCGCGCGAGCCGGGCGGTCAGGTACCGCGATTCCCAGGAGCTGACCCAGGTTTTGTTCCCGAACCAATAGGGCAAGGTGACCCCTGGGCCACAGTCCTTGGCCTCCTTGGGGCCGCAGGTATACAACACCTCGAACCCAGCTTGCTTCAGAGCCGTTTCGTAGTTTCGGTAGACTTCCAGGATGGACCGCCCTTCCGGGACCTTGTAATTCAGCCTGGTGATTTTGCCTTCCAGGCGCTGCGATTGGGTCAGCTTATGGTCCTTATCTCCCGGCCCTAGCGGTATGACGGCTTCGTCGAATTCAACTACCTGCCGCTCCCAGATGGTCGAACCGGTATAGGGTTTGATGAGTGGGTGATCCTGGCCCGACAAGGGCGCGGGGGAAACCAGACTCGTGACTAGCAATCCAACGGCCAAGGCAACCGCTGCTGAGGGAAACCTCATAGCTGACCTCCTCCTCGTTGCTCTCACTTGCGCCCCCTACCGAGCTTTCGTCGGCGTCCCTGTAAAAGGTGGGCCAGTCTACTGCTGTTGTCACTCGGCGTCTGTGATGGTCGTCACAGGCGCCGGAGCATAGAGGCCGACGAACCCCAGGCCGGGAATCCGAAAGTCAGGGCGAGGGGTCGGAACCGAAGAGACCTACAACAGGGTGCGGTCGGTGATGAAGCTCTGCGAGACGTGGTCGTGCCAGGTGAGCCGGCGCTCGTCCGCCAGCGCCCAGAAGAAGCCCAGCAGCAGCGAGCCGGTCGAGACCCCGTAGCCGAAGGCACGCCACAAAGCCTGAGTGCGCCCCAGTGGTTTGCCCTCGAAGCTCACCACCCGCAGGTGGTGGTGCTGCATCCCCGGCGTGCGCCCGCCCAGCAGCGTGAACAGCCCCAGATAGACAATGGCCAGCGAGTACGCCGCCAGCAGATAGATGAGCAGGTCCCGCCGCGCAAAGCCGACGTGACCTCCCAGCACGGCGAACAGCCCGAAGAAGATCCCGCTCGCCAAGAGAATGAGCATGGCGTCGAACAGGCCGGCCTGGAAGCGCACCCCGACGGGGGCGGCGGCCCGCGCCGCCAGTTGCTGCGCTTCCTGCTCGGCGGCGGTGAAGTCGAACGACGACTGCACCACCGGCATCTCCAGCACTTCCAGCCGCGGCGGCGCTTCCCACCGTGCCTCGGCCGGGAGCACGGCCACGGCGTTGCCGTTCGTCGGCAGTTGGTGGCGGTGGTGCCGCGTGAAGCCGCGCCGGCGCTGGGGCCGGTTCATCCACTCCGCCCGCGTCGGTGGCGTCAGGATGAAAGGGTCGGGAGCAGACTGGCTGCGCGCCCGAGGCTCGAGCGTGCCGTTGCTGGAGAAAGTCTGCGGAGTTGCGCCAGCGGTGAACGGCCGGGAGAGCTGCCAGTTGCAGGAGGGGCAGTAGAGACGATCAGCGTAAGTAGAAGAATCGCAGCGCGGACAGTTCATGATTTTCCTTTTCAACCGTCGGCGCTGCGGAGCGTCGAACGCAGGCGGATGGTAGCAAACCCCGGCACGCGGGTCAACGCTTTTCGGGCGCCGCAGCGACTTTCTCTGGCCCACTGCGCCGGCTGCGCTATAATCGGAGGGCACTGCGAGGAAAAAAGGACGAGCCCATGGCCTTTCCCCGAACCCGACTACGGCGGCTGCGGCGCACCGAAGCGCTGCGACGGCTGGTGGGCGAGACCCGCCTGAGCGTCGAGAGCCTGGTCGACCCGCTGTTCGTGGTGCCGGGCGAGGGCGTGCGCAAAGAAATCTCCTCCATGCCGGGGGTGTTCAACCTCTCGGTGGACGAACTGGTCAAAGAGTGCGCGGAAATCAAGCGCCTGGGCCTTCCCGCCGTCATCCTCTTCGGCATCCCCGAATCGAAAGACGAAGTCGCGTCGGGCGCCTACGCCGAGGACGGCATCATCCAGCGCGCGGTGCAGGCAGTGAAGAAGGAAGTCCCCGGGCTGCTGGTCATCACCGACGTTTGTCTCTGCGAGTACACCAGTCACGGCCACTGCGGCAAGATCGAAGACGGCGAGATCGCCAACGACCCTTCGCTCGAGCTGCTGGCCAAGACCGCGCTCAGCCACGCCCGTGCCGGCGCCGACATCGTCGCCCCCTCGGACATGATGGACGGCCGCGTGGCCGCCATCCGCCAGGCGCTCGATGTCAACGGCTTCCAGCACACCCCCATCCTCTCCTACGCCGCCAAGTACGCCTCCGCCTTCTACGGGCCGTTCCGCGAGGCGGCGCAGTCGGCCCCTGCCTTCGGCGACCGGCGCAGCCACCAGATGGACCCCGCCAACGCCGATGAAGCCTTGCGGGAAGTGGCGCTCGACATCGAGGAGGGTGCCGACATCATCATGGTCAAGCCGGCCCTGCCCTACCTCGATGTCATTCGTCGCGTGCGCGAGACCTTCAACATCCCGGTGGCCGCCTATCAGGTCAGCGGCGAGTACGCCATGATTCACGCCGCCGCCCGCCTGGGCTGGCTCGACCTCGAGCGCACCATGCTGGAAGCCGCCACCGCTATCCAGCGGGCCGGCGCGCAGATTATCCTCACCTACTTTGCCAAAGCCCTGGCCCGCAAACTTGCCTGTTGAGCACGAAACTCGAAAATCGAAGCTCGAAACTCGCGCGCCACCTATACCCTCATCGCTCAACCCAGCGGCTCTCTTGTCCCGCCTGCCCTGAGCGAAGCCGAAGGGAGCACAGCCAAGGGGTGCCGCTGGGTTCGATTTTCGCTTTTCGAGTTTCGAGTTTCGTTTAGCCTTGGGCCTCCGCCGGGCAAACAGGTAACCAATGGCAATCGTCATTACGGTCTTCGGCAGCTCTCGACCCGCGCCGGGCACGCACGCCTATGAGACGGCGCGGGCGCTGGGCGCCGCCCTGGCGAAGGCGGGCTTCGCCATCGCCACCGGTGGCTACGGCGGCACGATGGAAGCAGCTTCTCGCGGCGCACGCGAAGCCGGCGGAAAAGTGATTGGCGTCACCGCCGAGGAGTTCTCCTCCCCGGCCAACCAATGGGTGGAAGAAGAAATCCGCGTCAGCACCTGGCAGGAGCGGCTGATGAAGCTGGTGGAGCTGGGCGCCGGCTACGTAGCCCTGCCCGGCGGCACCGGCACGCTGGTGGAACTGGCGGTGGTGTGGGAGCGGATCAGCAAGGGTTTCCTCTCACCCAGGCCTCTGGTCATCCTGGGCGATTTCTGGCTGCCGGTGGTAAAGGCCATCCCCGCCGCCGAGCTAAACAGCAACCCCATCCAACCGGCGCAGTCAGTCGAGGATGCCGTCATGCTTCTTGTTCGCCAGGTCGGCGTTCGGCGTGGGGCGGATTGACAGGCTGCGGGCGCGGACAGACAATGGCAGCGCGGCCGGAAATGGCCGCGCGATCCCTGCATGAATCCCGCGACACTGGAACGGCTGGAATTCCCCCAACTGAAAGAACTGCTGCGGGCACGGCTCACCTGCGCGCCGGGCCAGCGGGCGCTCGACGCCCTGACGCCTTCGACCGACCGCGCCTGGATTGAGCGCGAACTCGCGTGCGTGGCCGAAGCCCGCGCCTTCCTTGACCAGGGCGAAGAATCCGGCTTCGGCGGCCTCACCGACCCGGCGCTGCTGCTGGCCAAGCTCGGCGTCAGCGACGTGGTGCTGAGTCCGGAAGAGCTGCTCGACCTCGCCACCCTGCTCGCTACTTCGACCAGCACGCGGCAACTGCTGGGCGCGCCGCGTTGGCGTCAACTGCTGCCGCGGCTGCGCGAGCTGGCGGGCGAACTGGGCGACTTCTCCGCGCCCGAGCGCAACATCCGCCGCCGCATTCTGCCCGGAGGCGAAATTGACGACCACGCCTCGCCGGCGCTGGCCGAAATCCGCGCCACCATCCAGAAGACCGAAGCCAAGCTGCACCGCGCCCTGAAACGCATCCTGGAGGAGGCGGCGGCGCAGGCCTCGCTGCAGGACGAGTACGTGACCTTGCGCGGCGGGCGGCTGGTGCTGCCCATCCGCGCCGACGCCCGCAGCCGCCCCGACGGCGTCATCCACGCCGCCAGCGGCACCGGGCAGACGCTCTTTCTCGAGCCGCTCGAAACCATTGCGCTCAACAACGAGCTGGTGCGGCTGCGCGAAGAGGAAGCGGCGGAGATTCGCCGCATCCTGCGCTCGCTGACCGGGCAGTTGGCGGGGCGCCGGGCCGAGCTGGACCGTGCCGCCGCGGTTATCGGTGCCCTTGACGCCATCTTTGCTCGCGCCCGCTACGCCCGCGACTTTCGCTGCACGATTCCTACGCTCGAGGCCGACCACGCGCTGCGGCTCACCGCCGTGCGCCACCCGCTGCTTGAAGACGCACTCAAAAAACAGTTCAGCCCAGCGGCTTCCGCCGCTGGGAATTCAGTCCCTGGGAACCCACGGGCCGAAGCCCGTGGGCTGAACTTCGGCAGGCAGACAGATGGGGTGATAGAAGAGCAGACAGTGGTGCCTATCTCGCTGGAACTCAACGCCGAGCGGCACGTGATGGTCATCAGCGGCCCCAACGCCGGCGGCAAGACCGCCGCGCTGAAAACGCTGGGGCTGGCGGCATTGTCGGCGCAGGCCGGCATCCCTGTCCCCGCCGAAGAAGCGCGGCTGCCGGTTTTCGAGCACGTGCTGGCGGACATCGGCGACGAGCAGTCGCTGGTGGAAAACCTCTCCACCTTCTCCGCCCACATCAAGAACCTGCGGGAGATGGCGGGCGAGGCGGGCGCGCGCTCGCTGGTGCTGCTCGACGAGCTGGGCGCGGCCACCAGCCCGGAAGAAGGCGCAGCGCTCGGTATCGCCCTGCTCGAACACTTCCGCCGGCGCGGGGCGATGACGGTGACCACCACCCACCACGAGCGTCTGAAGGCCTACGCCGCCTCCACACCCGGAGCGCTGAACGCGGCGGTGGAGTTCGACGAGGTTAACCTGCGGCCCACCTACCGCCTGCGGCTGGGCGTGCCGGGGGTCTCCAGTGGACTGGAGATGGCCGCCCGGCTCGGGCTGGATGCAGAGATTGTGCAGGCGGCGCGCAACAGGCTGACTGCTGAAGCCACCGAGACCGCGGCCCTCATCCGCTCGCTCCACCAGACGCAGCAGGAGTTGGAGCAACTCCAGCACGAAGTGCAGACCGAGCTCAAGCGGCTGCAGCGGGAGCGCGAGACGCTCCAGCAACAGTGGCTCAAGGAGCAGCGGCAGCGGCTGGCGGAGATGGAGCGCAGCCTGCAAGGTTTACTGGCGCAGTTCCGCAAAGACATGCAGCAGGTGGCGGCGAGCCTGAAGGAGCCGAAAGAGCGCGCCAGGCTGGAGCGAGCAGCGACGCGGCAGGTGCGGCGAGTGGAGGTGGAGACGCAGCAGGCGTTCGACGCCACAGTCACCGAGCACCTGGGCGCGGAAGCGCTCGGCCGGCCGCGGGTCGAAGCACGGCCCGTGCACGCGGAGGAGTTGCAGCCCGGGGTGCGGGTCAAGCTCCGCGGCATTGCCCGGCGGGGTGTAGTTCTCTCCCGCCAGGGAGAGGATGCCGTGGAGGTGCAGATCGGCAGCTTGCGGATGCGCGCGCGCGCGGAAGACATCGAAGCGGTTGAGGGCAAAGCCGCAAAGACCATGGTCGAAACGCGAAAAGCGAAACTCGAAACTCGACCTTCCCAAACTGCGGCCATCGAGCTCCACGTCCGGGGGATGAGAGTCGAGGAAGCGCTCGAGGTCGTGGACAAGTTCCTC
>DATEUS010000136.1:0-2495 GCA_035282985.1 Candidatus Acidiferrales bacterium | reverse complement strand
CAGTCGGGGTCAATGGCGCTGATGAACTCGTCGGGGTAGCCGGCGGTCTTGATGAAGACGGGGAAGACGGGGCGTTGCTGGGCGAGAAACTCGCGGACCGCGGTCTCCCGCACATTGGGGCTGTCGAGGGAAATGGAAAGCAGGACCAGGCCGCGGCCGGCGTAGCGCCGCTGCAACTCGATGAGGTCGGGGAATTCCTCCCGGCAAGGCTCGCACCAGGTGGCCCAATAGTTCACCACTACCACGCGGCCTTTCTCTTTTTCTTCCTGCAAGCGCTGCTGGAGGCGGTCGAGATCAATCCACTCTGCCTCGGTGGCGACGGCGAGGGGCACGGCAGCGGAGGCAGCCGGCGGCTCCGGCGCCCGCTGACAGGCGGCGGTCAGCAAGAAAGCAGGCAGAATCGGCAGAAAGAAAAGCAGATTCCTCGCCCTGCGGGCTCGGAATGACAAGGTCGGAGAGTCTTTCAGCATCCCTAGCGGGAGACACGCTTGATGGTGCAGCCGAAGGCTTTCTTGCCGGAGGCGATCTGGCCGCCGCTGAGGTAGGCGTCCAGCGCGGCCCGCATCTCGCCGCAATTCAAGCCGGGCTCATCGTGGGCGGCATCGAGGCGGCCGTGGTAGCGGAGCCGCTGCTCGGTGTCGAGCAGGTAAGCCTCCGGGGTGACGGAAGCGCCCAGGTAGTCGGCCAGGCGGTTGCCCTCGTCCTTGAGGATGGTAAAGGTCATCCCGTTCTCGCGGGCGTGAGTCCGCACCTCCTCGGCCGGCTCCGTGCGGTTGGGATTGATGCCCACCACGCGGATGCCGCGGGCGGCGTAGTCGCGGTGCAGCGCCTCCATGCGTTGGTTGTAGGCGTTGGAGTAGGGGCATTGGGTGGCGATGAAGATCAGCAGAGTGCCCTTCTCTCCCTGCAGGCTGGAGAGGGAGTGCGTCTGTCCATTCAGATCGGTCAGAGTAAAGTCTTCCACCACGCCGCCCAAGCCCACGCGGGCGGGCGGAGCCGGAGGACCGGAATAGACGCGCCAGCCGACCACGGCCACGACTACGACAATCACCACCACCGCCAGCGGGATAATCAGTTTGCGCATTGTGCCTCCTAAAAAACTATTCGACGCTCTCCGCTCTTATTTGGTTTCCCCTTCCGTGACCGGCTTCGATTCCAGCGGCACGCCCATCTGCCAGAGGAGAAAGCTGAGCTGGTGGGTCAGGTCGTCAATCTGCTTGTGGACGGGCGCGGCGGCGCCGACGTGGCCGGACTTGGTGTCGTAGTCGAGCAGCACGGGCCGGGCGGAGCCGGTGACTGCCTGCAGCAGCGCGGCCATCTTGCGGGCGTGCAGCGGCGCCACGCGGGTGTCGCCATCGCCGGTGACAAAGAGCACGGCCGGGTAGTCGCTGCCGGACTTGACGCGATGGTAAGGAGAATAAGCGTAGATGTATTTAAACTGTACGGGGTCGTCGGCCGAGCCGTATTCCGGCACCCAGAAGCGGGCCACCAAGAAGTTGTGGTAGCGCAGCATGTCGAGCAGCGGATAGGCGCAGATGACGGCCTGGAAGAGGTCGGGGCGCTGGGTGAGGGCGACGCCGACCAGCAGCCCGCCGTTGCTGCCGCCGCGGAGGGCCAGGCGGTCGGGGCGGGTGTAGCCGTTTTCGATGAGCCACTCGGCGGCTGCGATAAAGTCGTCGAAAGTATTCTGCTTGTTCTCCAGCATTCCGGCGCGGTGCCAGCGCTCGCCGAATTCCCCGCCGCCGCGGAGGTTCGGCATGGCAAAGAGGCCGCCGTGCTCGACCCAGGCGACAGCGGTGGACGAAAAAGCCGGCGTCATGCTGACGGTGAAGCCGCCGTAGCCATAGAGCAAGGTGGGGTTCGACCCATCGAGGCGAATCCCCTTGCGGTGGACGAGGAACATCGGCACCAGGGTCTTGTCCTTCGACTCGTACCAGACCTGGCGCACCATGAACTGACTGGTGTCGACCGGGACATTGAGCCGCGCCCAGACCTCCGCGGCTCCTTTGGCCACGTCGTAACGATAGATGGTAGTGGGGATGTGGAAAGAGGCGAAGGCAAAGAAGGCCTCGCTCTTGTCCCACTGCCCGTTGAGGCCGGAGACGGAGCCGAGAGCCGGCAAGGGAATGGCGCCAGTGGGCCGGCCCTCAGGCGTGAAGACCTTCACGGAAGAGCGGACATTCTCAAGATACCCGACGAACACCTTGCCACCGGCCAAGGAGGTATTCTCGATGACAGCGTCGCTCTCGGGAACGACTTCGCGCCATTGCGCGGAATCTCGGGCGGGGTTCTTCAGATCCACGGCCAGGATGCGGCTCTTCGGCGCCTTCCAGTTGGTCAGGACAAAGAGCTGGTCGCCTCCAATCTGGGCGAAGAAGCGCGCCTCCACGTCGTTGACGATGGGGACGATGGGCAGCCCCTCGGCCAGGTTCTGATAGTAGATCTCCGTCCGGTCGGCCGCCGAGCCGTAGAGGACGTGGATGACCAGGTGGCGC
>DATEUS010000135.1:0-9436 GCA_035282985.1 Candidatus Acidiferrales bacterium | reverse complement strand
AAGAGCCGCAGGTGCCGAACTATGTGAACCGGAGCAAGGGGCGCGGACCCAAGCTGGCCGCCGGAATGGTGCTGGCCATCGAGCCCGTGGTCACGGCCGGCTCGCCGGCGGTCAAGATCCGCTCCGACCGCTGGACAGCGGTGACCAGCGACGGCGCCTGTGCCGCCCACTTCGAGCACTGCGTGGCGGTGACGCAGAACGGCCCCTGGATTCTGACCGAACCCTGAGCAAGGACACAGGAGGCGATGGCGAAAGAAGACGCGATTGAAGTCACGGGCACGGTGCTGGAGACCCTGCCCAATGCGATGTTTCGCGTCGAGCTGGACAACAAACATCGGGTGCTGGCCCACATTTCCGGGCGGATGCGCAAGCACTTCATTCGCATCCTGCCAGGCGACCGGGTGCAACTGGAACTGTCGCCCTATGATTTGACCCGGGGCCGCATCACCTATCGCTTCAAGTGAGAGGCGGGCGATGAAGGTACGAGCGTCGGTGAAAAAAATTTGCGCCAAGTGCAAGATCATCCGTCGGCGCGGCACGGTGCGGGTGATTTGCGTTAACCCCAAGCACAAGCAGCGCCAGGGATAAGGAGAGAAAGCATGGCACGCATCGCCGGAGTGGATTTGCCGCCGCAGAAGAACGTCTGGATCGGCTTGACCCGCATCTACGGCATCGGCCAGTCGCGCTCGCGGGCGCTGCTGGTGCAAGTGGGGGTGAATCCCTTCCAGAAGGTGAAGGACCTGACCGAGGACGAGGTCACCCGCATCCGCCAGGCCATCGAAGAGCAGGGGAACGTGGAAGGCGACCTGCGCAAAGAGATCGGGCAGAACATCAAGCGGCTGATCGAGGTCGGCTGCTACCGAGGCCTGCGTCACCGACGCAGCCTGCCGGTGCGCGGCCAGCGCACCCACACCAATGCCCGCACCCGCAAGGGTCCGCGGCGGCAGACGGTGGCTCTGAAGCGAAAGACCGTGGGCAAGAAGGGATAAAGGAGAGAACGAGTGGCCAAAGAAGCAAAGCCAGCGGCCCCCAAGGGGAAGCGGAAGGAATTTCGCAAGAAGCGGGAGAAGAAGCACGTCCCCAGCGGGGTGGTATTCATCAAGGCCACCTTCAACAACACTCAGGTGACGGTGACCGATCCCAACGGCAACGTAGTCTCCTGGTCGAGCGCCGGCTCGGTGGGCTTCAAGGGCTCGCGCAAGGGCACGCCCTACGCCGCCACGCAGGCGGCGGCGGCCGCGGCTTCCCGGGCTCGCGATGCCGGCATGCGAACGGTGGAAGTGCGGGTCAAGGGACCGGGTTCGGGCCGCGAATCGGCGGTGCGCGCCTTGGCGGCCGCCGGCTTGCAAGTGACCACCATCAGGGATGTCACTCCCATCCCGCACAACGGGTGCCGGCCGCCCAAGCGCCGACGGGTGTAACGGGAACGAATTCAGGCAGAAGGAGAAGATAGCTTGGCTCGATATCGAGAAGCGGTTTGCCGGCTCTGCCGGCGCGAAGGCATGAAGCTCTACTTGAAGGGCGAGCGGTGCTTTACGGAAAAGTGCGCGATCGAGAAGCGCAACGTTCCCCCTGGCCTGCACGGACGCGGCCGGCGACGCCGCACCCAGGGTGCTTACGGCGAGCAGTTGCGGATGAAGCAGCGCGCTCGCCGCATCTACGGCGTGCTGGAACGGCAGTTTCGCAACACCTTTGAGAAGGCTGAGCGGATGCCGGGCAAGACGGGCGAAAACCTGCTCTCGCTGCTGGAGCGCCGGCTGGACACGGTGGTGCACCGGGGCGGGCTGGCCAGTTCGCGGCCGCAGGCGCGCCAACTGGTGCTCCACGGCCACGTGCTGGTGAACGGCCGCAAGGTCAACATCCCTTCCTACCAGGTGAACGTCAACGACGAGATCGCCTTGAAGGACAAGATGAAAGAGAACGCCATGGTGTTGCAGGTGCGGGAAATGGCCAGCCGGCAATCGATTCCCAGTTGGCTGGAGGCGGACCGGGAGGGGTTTCGGGTCAAGCTGGTGTCGCTGCCCAAGCGCGAAGAGCTGGTCACGCCGCCGCTGAGCGAGCAGTTCATCGTTGAGCTCTATTCGAAGTAAGTAAAGGGAGGCAGGAGAAGTTTTATGTGGAAAGGCTTTCAGAAACCCAAGCGGTTGGCCTGCGAGGTGGAAACGCTGACCGACCGGTACGGAAAGTTTTCCGGGCAGCCGTTCGAGCGCGGCTTCGGCACCACCATCGGCAACGCCCTGCGGCGGGTGCTGCTGAGCTCGATTGAGGGCGCCGCCATCACCGCCGTCAAGATTGAGGGGGTGCTGCACGAGTTCCAGTCCATCCCCGGCGTGGTGGAAGACGCCACCGACATCATCCTCAACTTGAAGCAGGTGCCGCTGCGGCTGCACAACCCCGAGGCGGTCAAGACCATCACGGTGTTTGCCGACAAGCCGGGCGCGGTCACCTCGGCGCTGATCGAGACCGACGCCGACGTTGAGGTGCTCGGCAAAGACGTCCACATCGCCACCGTGGGCGAGGGCGGCAAGCTCTCCATCGAGATGCGGGTCAAGAACGGCCGCGGCTACGTCAGCGCCGACCGCAACTTCGACGAAGACCTGCCCATCGGCTACATTCCCATCGACGCGGTGCACTCGCCGGTGCGCAAGGTCAACTACACCGTGGAGGCGGCGCGCCTGGGGCAGATGACCGACTACGACAAGCTCACCTTGGAAGTGTGGACCAACGGCTCGGTCAAGCCCGCCGACGCCATCGGCCTGGCCGCCAAGCTGCTCAAGGATCATACGAGCATCTTCATCGCCTTCGAGGAGGAGCTGCCGCGGGAAGAGGCGGCGGTCGAGCGCGCCTACGACCAGCGCCAGGAGTACCTCAGCCGGTCGGTGGACGAACTGGAGCTCTCGGTCCGCGCCTACAACTGCCTGAAGAACGCCAGCATCCGCACCATCGGCGAGCTGGTGCAGCGCTCCGAGCAAGATATGCTGCGCACCAAGAACTTTGGCCGCAAGTCACTCAACGAGATCAAGGAGCTGCTGCAGCGCATGAACCTGACCCTGGGAATGAAGCTGGACGAACACGGGCGCATCCTCTATCCGCCGCTCACCGCGGCGCCCGAAGGCGAGGAGCAGCCGGCGCCCTCGCTGTAGAGGTTGAAGCAAGAGCCAGACGCTTTTGGCGGGGCGGGCCTTCAGGCCCGCCCTAACGTCGTGCAAATCATTCGCGGCTTTAGCCGCTGAGGCTGGTACGAACCAATGCGCCACCGGAAGGGCTACAAAAAACTCGGCCGCTCGCCCGCTCACCGGCGCCAGACCCTGCGCAACCTGGTGACCAATCTGCTCGAGCGCGAGCGCATCACCACCACCGTGGCCAAGGCCAAAGCGGTGCGGCCACTGGCGGAGAAGATGATTACCCTGGGCAAACGCGACAGCTTGCACAGTCGTCGCCAGGCGGCCGCTTTTCTCCTCCATCCGCCGGTGGTCAAGAAGCTCTTCTCCACCCTGGCGCCGCGCTTTGCCGATCGCAACGGCGGCTATACTCGCCTCGTGCGCGCTGGCTGGCGGCGCGGCGACGCCGGCGAGCTGGCGATTGTCGAGCTGCTCGGCTCCGAGCTGAAGCCCAAGGTCAAGAAAGAAAAGAAGCGCAAGAAGGCCGAACCGGAAGCGCCCGCCGCCGCGCCCGAGAGCGGAGCGCAAAGCTAGCCGTCCCGCCCCTGAGCCGCACCCGCCAACCGCGAAACCGAGCGCTGGTCCGCTTGTAAGTCATGGGTAGGGCAAGGCCTTGCCTGTCCTGCCTCGCCCGAGCGGAGTCGAGGGGAGCGCAGTCGAAAGGTGCCTTGCCGTTTTTCTCTTATCGCACGCTGCCACAATAAGTGCTGACCTCACTTGGTTGGATTGGGGAAACAGACTGGATCTGGAAGAGTCTTGAGCGGAGCTACAAGGTTTCCCGCAGGCTACGAATCAGCCAATCAACCTATGAACCGATAAACCGATAACTATTCCAGCCGGTAGTTGGGCGCCTCGCGGGTGATGATGACGTCGTGCACGTGGCTTTCGCGCCAGCCGGCGGCAGTGACGCGAATGAAGCGCGCCTGCTGCTGCAAGGCCTCAATGGTGGCGCAGCCGCAGTAGCCCATCCCGCTGCGCAGTCCGCCCACCAGTTGCTCCACCAGCCCCGCCAGCGGCCCTTTGTGCGGTACGCGGCCTTCCACGCCTTCCGGCACCAACTTCCCGGTGCCGTCGCGCGCTGCCATCTCGCCGCGCTCGCCCTCCGCGCTCGGCGGCAGGTCTTGCGCGTAGCGGTCGGCGGAGCCGGAGCTCATCGCCCCCAGCGAGCCCATCCCACGGTAGGATTTGAAACTGCGCCCCTGGAAGAGCACCGTCTCGCCGGGGCTCTCATCGGTGCCGGCGAAGAGCGAGCCAATCATCGCCGTCGAAGCGCCGGCGGCGATGGCCTTGGTTACGTCGCCCGAGTAGCGGATGCCACCGTCGGCAATCACCGGAATGCCGGCCTCGCGCGCCGCCCGGGCGCACTCGGCGATGGCGGTGATCTGCGGCACGCCGGCCCCAGTCACCACCCGCGTGGTGCAGATCGAGCCCGGTCCCACGCCCACTTTGACGGCGTCCACACCCAGCCGCGCCAGGTCGGCGGCGCCGTCATAAGTAGCGACGTTGCCCGCCACCAGCTCCATTTCCGGCAGCCGCTTCTTGATCTCCGCGATCGCCGCCAGCACCCGCTCGGAGTGGCCGTGCGCGGTATCCACCACCAGCACGTCCACGTTGCGCTCGGCCAGTTCCACCGCCCGCTCCAGGTAGTCACCCGTCGCCCCCACCGCCGCCGCCACCCGCAGCCGTCCCTGCTCGTCCTTGGCCGCGCGCGGATACTGCAGCTTTTTCTGGATGTCCTTGACCGTGATCAACCCCTTCAGAATGTTGCCCGGGCCCACTACCAGCAGCTTTTCCACCCGGTGCTGCTGCAGCAGCCGCTCGGCGTCTTCCAGCTTCGTGCCCACCGGAACAGTGATCAGGTTGTCCTTGGTCATCACCTCGCGCACCGGGCGGCCAGTGTCTTTCTGGAAGCGCAGGTCGCGGTTGGTAACGATGCCCACCAGCTTGGCGCCGTTGGTCACCGGCAGGCCGCTGATGCGGTACTTGCTCATCAGCGCCAGGGCTTCGGCGATGGTGGAGTCGGGCCTCATCGTCACCGGGTCCACGATCATTCCGCTCTCCGACCGCTTCACTTTGTCTACCTCCTCCGCCTGCCGCTCGATTCCCATGTTGCGGTGGATCACGCCGATCCCGCCCTGCCGCGCCAGTGCAATCGCCAGCCGCGACTCCGTCACCGTGTCCATGGCCGCGCTGACAATGGGGATTTGCAGGCGGATGCGGCGGGTAAAGAACGTGGCGGTGTCTGCCTCCGCCGGCAGCACGCCCGAGCGCGCCGGCAGCAGCAAGACGTCGTCAAAGGTCAGGGCTTCCGGGGGCAGTCCCTCTAGCATCGGCGGGTTCTCCCTTTCCGTGTGGAAGCTGTCATTGTAGGCGGCCCGTACTGGGGGCGTCAATCGCGCCCCTCCTGTGACATCTTCGCATCGGGCCAGGCTCCTTTACCTGCCGACCCTCCTCCTTACACGTTTTGGCTCCCCAAAGTCTGCGGTTTCTGCGGTTTTGCGGACGTTTTTTTCGCCGAGCCCCCTTTTCGCCCAGAAAACCGCCCCCGAATACGGAAAAAACGTGCGTTCTGAGCGTGTCGAAGGGCGGCTGTTTATTTTCCCCGTTTTTTCAACAAGTTGCCGGTAGCAACGTTCCCTTGGTGCCGGAAGCTGGCGCTCCTGAGGAGCGGTAGCGGCGACGAAGGCGCGCTTTTCTGCCTTCGTCGTCTACCCTGAGCTGCTTTCTCGAAGGGTCGGCCTTTTCTTCTCTGCGGACAGACCTACTCAGCGAGGGCGCGGTAGCCGGAGCGGACCAGCATCCAGAGAAGATAGTAGAAGAATATGAGCAGTACCAGGCCGAGTGCGCGATAGCCTACCGGCACGGCGACGCCGGCCATGCGCGAAGGAAGATTCAGAGCAAACATGGCAAGCGCGCCGGCCAGCACACCAAGAATCGTTCCCCACACCGGCAGGCGTTCCGGCACCCAGGCGCGCGGTGCCACCATCGCCCACAGGCCCCAGACCAGCGGCAGCATGCACCAGAGCGCAAGGATAGGAGCGAAGCCCTCCAGCGGCACCGGCACCACAACCACCACAACCAGGTCTGCGATGGCGACCAACGCCGAGGCGACGGCCGTTGCGGCAGCAAAGCGGCAGAACATCATTGACCTCCTCGACGCCGCCAGGCAGGAGTTGCGCCGCACGGCGCTGCGGCGTCGTCTATGCGCCTACCTTACGCCCTCTCAACCGGCAGGGTCAATCGCACAGACCGCTCTGTGTTCTCTGCGCCTCTGCGGTGAGTCCTTGTCTCTGGAGGGCGCTACTGAAATCATTAGGCTAGGGGCCGGCTGGCTGCCTCGGACGGGCAAAGGAAGAGGGAATCCTGGGTAGAGGCCGTTGCATAACCTCGCTTGGCGGGTCAGGGCTTCTCGGAGCCAAGCGGAGATCCCGCCTGCCCTGAGCGAAGCCGAAGGGCCCAGTTTGCGGGAAGCCCTGAAAACATGAAATCAGAAGCCAAAAAACCATGGGCTTTAGCCCCTGAGGCTCACTGCAAGGAGGTTATGCAACAGGCTCTAATCTTTGCCCTTCTCTCGGCTGGTCTTCTTCTCCAGGTGCTCGCCTTGCACCCGCTGCGCGCAGTGGTCGCAGATGCTCTTCACCGACGGCTTCCCGCACAGCATACAGACCGCCTTGCGCTTCGTGGTCATAGAGAACCTCCCCGCCTGCCTCAAGTCGCTGGCGGGCAGGCCCGCCTGCATTCGGTGGCCGCCATCCTAGCCCTACCCCCGGCCGGCGTCAATCGGAAAGCCCGCCTCCACCGGGCCCGCCTCCTCCTTGTCCCTTGTGCCCTGCTGCCGCAACGCCTACAATAGCCGCATCCCATGCCTCGCCCCAGGCAATTGTTGTCGCTCGTGCTGCTGGCCGCCGTGTCGGCTCTGCCGCTGTCGGCCGCCAGCGCCAGCCAGCTTCCGGCCACGGAGGTCCGTCCCGAGGTACGCCTCCAGGGCCAGGCGGCCGCCGTCTTCGAGCAATTGGGCCGGCTCTTCGGCGTCCGTGTTGAGGTCGATGCCGATTTCCCCCGGCGTCCGTTGAGCCTGTCGCTGCGCGACGTCGATTTCGCCGATGCCCTGCGCGCGGCCGCTGAGGCCGGCCAGGCGTTCTGGGTGGTCGAGCCCGACGGCAGGGTGGTGGTCGCCGAAAACACCGCGGCCAAGCGCGAAGCCTACCAGCCCCAGGAGCTCAGAAGCTTCGCGTTCCCGGGCCTCACTTCGGAAGAGTTGAACGAGGCCGCGCGCCTGCTGCGCGAGCTGCTCGATATGCGCCGCGTCCGCACCGACCTCCGCAGCAGCACCCTCAGTGTGCTCGACACCCCCTATCGCCTGGCTGTCGCCGAGCACCTGCTCGCCCAACTCCCCCACGACCCCGGGCAGATCACCGTCGAAGTGCTGCTGCTCGAGGTCAACCGCGAGCGCGCCCTCGAGCTCGGCCTGCTTTCGCCCGACAACGCCTTCATCGTCAACGTCGGCGCCGGCTTGCTCCTCTCCCGCGAGGGGGAATCCCTCCGCGACGCCCTTCTCGCCCTGCTCGAGCGCGGCCTACTGCCCGACCTGCTCAACCAGGCCGCCCTGCAGTCGCTGCTCTCCGGCGGTGCGCTTGATCCCAGTCAACTGGCTTCCCTGATACCGCCTCTGATTTTCTTCGGCGGCGGTCGCACCATCTACGCCGCCCACCTGCCCAGCCTGGAGCTGCGTCTGCTGCAATTGGCCAGCGTCACCCGCTCCTGGCGGCAGGTCACGGTGCGGGCGGGAGCGGGCCAGCAAGCCACCACCTTCATCGGCACTCGCTTTCCCGTCGTCTTCACAACTTTTTCCGCCCTCTTCTTTCCCGCCATAGTCCAGGAATTGATTCGCCGCGGGCTGTTCGTTCCCCCCGTGCCCGCCGTTCGCTACGAAGACCTGGGCCTGAGAGTGACGGTCACGCCCCGGCTTCACCCCAAGCGAGAAATCACCCTGACGCTGAAGTTGGAAGACCTGGCCCTGACCGGGCAAGAAGTGAATGGCATCCCGGTTCTTTCCAACCGGCTGGTGGAGCACAGGGTGCGCCTGCGCAGCGGCGAGAGCTTGCTCATTGCCGGCCTGCGCCAGGAGTCGCACGAGCGCCTCTTCAGCGCGGTGCCCCTTCTCGGCTCCCTGCCCGGCATCGGGTCCTTCTTTGGCCGCATCGAACCCACCACTCGAACCAGCGAGCTGATTATTCTGGTGACACCGCGCTTAACCCGTCTCCCCGCACGCGAGCTTCTGCTCGCGCGCACCCTCTACGTGGGAACAGAAGAGGATTTTGCCCCTGTGGGGCCGGTGCCGGCGGCCGCCCCGCCACCACCGCCCGCGCAGCCGCAGCCCCCGCAGCCACAGCCACCGGGCCAGCCGCCTACCCCACAGCCGCCTCAACCCTTCCAGCCGCAGCCCGAGCCTCCGCAGCCCCAACCTGAGCCGCAACCGTAACAATCGTCGCCATCTAGGCCTGCCTTCCTGTCATCCCGAGCGAAGCGAGGGATCTGCTTTTCAGACGCTGCGCACTGGTGTAGTGGCGACGAAGGCGCCTTTTCTGCCTTCGTCGTTTACCCTGAGATGCCTTCTCGAAGGGTCAGCCTTTTCCTGTGGGTAGGGGAGAACCGTGGCCGCAGTCGCTGCTAGCTGGTCGCCGGCAACACCACCACCGGCTGAAACACGCGCGGGAGGACCGCCTGCGCGATCGCCACCAGTTGTTGCTGCTGGTTGAGCACCCGTAGCCGGAAGGGCTTCCAGGCATCGCTGTCCACCTGGGTGTCGGCCCGGCCGGGCTGGATCTGCGAATCAGTCAGCTCGATGCGCCCGCCGTGCCGGATCTTCTGCTCCAGCGCCGCGTTGACCACCGCCTGCGGCAGCTCGGGCAGAAGCTCGTTCATGGGGATGAGCACCTGCGGCAGGCTGTCCTCCAGCGTCACGCGTTCCAGCTCCTCCAGCGTCAGCGCCTGCTCCACCGTGAACTCTCCGGAGGCGGTGCGGCAGATTTCCGCCAAGTGCGCGCCGCCGCCCACGCGCTGGCCCAGATCGTGGACCAGGCTGCGGATGTAAGTGCCGGCGGCGCACTCGATAACGAAGTCGGCGCTGGCCCCTTCCACCCGCGTGACTTCGAAGCGGTAGACTACTACCGTCACCGGCTTGAGCGTGAACTTCTCCCGCCGCCGCGCCCGTTCGTGCGCCGCCACCCCGCCGACTTTCTTCGCCGAGTACGGCGGCGGCGTCTGCTCCAGCG
>DATEUS010000134.1:0-4869 GCA_035282985.1 Candidatus Acidiferrales bacterium | reverse complement strand
CGCGCTGCGGGAGGCGGTTCGCCTGGATAAGGAGAGCTGGCTGGCGCAGTTCGAGCTGGGTCGGGCGTTGCTCGAATACGGGCTGGCCGACCAAGCCCAGCCCCATGCGCAGCGCGCCCACGAACTGAACCCGAAGGCGCGAAACGTCCATCTTCTCCTGCACAACGTCTGCATGGAATTGGGGGACTATCAGACGGCGCTGGCCGAGGTCAGCGAGTTCCTGGAGCTCTTTCCCGAGGACGAGCGGGCGGCGGCGCTGCGCGAGCGCGGCGACCTGCTGCGGCAGTCGCTGCAGGCCGTGGCCAAGTAGGCAGTCTGCGGGTCGAGTCTTCCGGCCGCTAAGCCAGCAGGTGGCGGGCAATCACCAGGCGCTGGATCTCGCTGGTTCCCTCGTACAATTCCGTGATCCGCTGATCGCGGTACATGCGCTCGACGGCGTAGTCGCGGCTGTAGCCGTAGCCGCCGTGGATCTGCACCGCCTTGTGGCAGACACGCGCCGCCATCTCGCTGGCGAAGAGCTTGGCGATGGAGGCTTCGAGGGTGTAGCAGGGCTGAGTGGTCGTAAAACCGATTTGGTCCTGGAGCCAGGCTGCCCGGCGCAACAAGACTCGCGCCGCCTCGATCTCCGTGTTCATGTCGGCGAGCATGAACTGAATGGCCTGGAACTTGGCGATGGGCTGGCCGAACTGGACGCGCTCCTGGGCGTACTTGAGGGCTTCATCGAACGCGCCCTGGGCGATGCCGGTGGCCTGGGCGGCGATGCCGACGCGGCCGTCATCGAGCGTGCGCAGAGCGATCTTGAAGCCGTTGCCTTCGCCGCCGAGCAGATTCTCCCGCGGCACTTCGCAGTCCTGGAGGAGAATCTCGGCGGTTGCAGTGGCGTTGATGCCCATCTTCTTCTCCTCGCGCGCCACCTTCCAGCCGGGGAAGCTTGATTCCACGATGAAAGCGCTGATGCCCTTGGAGCCTTTGGCGGGGTCGGTGACGGCGTAGACGATGGCGGTGTCGGCCACGGTGCCGTTGGTCACCCAGGCTTTGGTGCCGTTGAGGATGTATTTGTCGCCCTTGAGCACGGCGGTGGACTTCTGGTTGGCGGCGTCGGAGCCGGCCTGGGGCTCGGTCAAAGAGTAGCAGCCGATCTTCTCTCCGCGGGCGTGGGGGACGACGTACTTCTTCTTCTGCTCTTCGGTGCCGAAGCGCAGGATGGGGTCGCAGAAGAGCGTGTTGCAGACGGAGAGGATGACGCCGGTGGAGGCACAGACGCGGGAGATTTCTTCGATGACGATGGCGTAGGCGATGTGGTCGAAGCCGGCGCCGCCGTACTCCTCGGGCACGTAGACGCCGGTAAAGCCCAGTTCGGCCGCCTTCTTGATGGTGGCGTGAGGAAACTCGCCGCTCTCGTCAATCTCGTGGGCGCGGGGTTTGACCTCGTTCTGGGCGAACTCGCGCGCCGTCTTCTGAATCATCTTGTGCTCGTCGCTCAGTTCCAGGTTCATGGTGGGCTCCTTCGGCAGGCATTGAGTATTCTAACGACCGCGGGGGAACAGGAGCAAGTCTACTTCTCGAAGTGGGCTTTGAGTTTCTTGTAGGTGACGGCCACTTCTTCCGGCTCGATGCGGGTCTCGCCGATGGTGGTCATGAAGCTGGTGTCGCCGGCCCAGCGCGGCAGCACGTGCATGTGGAGGTGCTCGGCGACGCCGGCGCCGGCCACCCGGCCCAGGTTCATGCCCAGGTTGTAGGCGTCGGGCTTGTAGACCGCGGCCAGGGCGCGCTGGAAGCGCTGGCAGAGCTGGATCATCTCGCTCAGGGTTTCGGGGTCGGCCTGGTCGAGCTCGCCCACATGCTCGTAGGGCGCCACCATGGCGTGGCCGGTTGTATAAGGATAACGGTTGAGAAGGATGAAGTTGTGGCGACCGCGGAGAAGAATGAAAGTGGCTTCGTCCTGGTTTTGCTTCAGGGCTTCGCAGAAGATGCAGACTTGGTTCGGCCCCGCCTGGCTGACGTACTGATAGCGCCAGGGCGTCCAGAGGTAGTCCATGGTTCGACTTCGCTCACCACAACTCGCTCAGTCGGAGTTGTCGGCGGGAGCGGTGGCACCTCTAGCCGGCGCTCTGCCGGCGTTGATCAAGTCCTTCAGTTCCTTGCTGGGTTTGAAGAAGGGGATGCGCTTGGGCGGGACCTCAACCCGCGCTCCCGTCTTGGGGTTGCGCCCGATACGGCCGCGGCGGCGCCGGGTGCGGAAGCTGCCAAAGCCGCGGATCTCGATTTTGTCGTCGGCCCGCAACGACTGCACGATGGCGTCGAAGACGGTTTCGACGATGGCCTCGGCGTCTTTGCGGGAGGCGGTGATGGCCCGGGAGACTTCTCCGACCAAGTCGGCCTTGGTCATGGCTTCCTCCTCACTCCCAAGCGAGCGGAGATAGGACTATTCTGCTTCGGAACCCCAGGGGACGTTAACTTCCACGTACGGCAAACGTTCGGGCGGCATTATACCACCCAGGGCCAGCGCCGCTAGGGTTTTCCCGCCCCCACGTTCTGGCGCTTGGCGGTCAGGATCTCGCCCAGGGTGGCGGTGGAGCGCGCCTGACCGCTGCTGTCGCGGTAGCGCTCCAGGGCCCGCCGGTCGGCCTCCTGCTTCAGGCTCAGACTGATGCGGCGCTCGGGGGCATTGAGCTTGAGAATCTTGAAGTCGTACTCCTTACCCACCTCGATGGGCTCGCCGTCATCCTCCGGCATCTCGGAGACGTGACAAAGGCCCTCGACCCCGGGCGCCAATTGCACGAAGACGCCGAAGTCGGTGCGGCGCACCACGCGGCCGCGGACCTTCTGCTCGGCGCCCAACTGGCGGACGTGGGTGGCCCACGGGTCCGGTTGCAGGTCTTTCAAGCTCAGGCTCAGGCGGCGATTGCCGACGTCGGTCTTCAGCACCTTGACTTGGACTTCCTGGCCGCGCTTCAGCACCTCGGAGGGCCGCCTGGCCTTCTTGTCCCAGCTCAGCTCCGACTTGTGCACCAACCCTTCCACGCCCGGCTCCAACTCAATGAAGGCGCCGAAGTCGGTCAGGCTGCGCACCCGGCCCTTGACCACGCTGCCGTCGGGGTAACGGACGGCGGCCCGCTGGAAGGGATCGGGCTGGGTCTGGCGCAAGCCAAGGGAGATGCGTTGCTCGGGGAGTTGGACGTCGAGGACGGCGGCTTCCACCCAGTCGTCCACCTTCAGGATTTCTTTGGGGTGGCGGATGCGCTTGGTCCACGACATTTCGGAGATGTGGATCAAACCTTCCACGCCGGGTTCCAGCTCGATGAAGGCGCCAAAGTCCATCAGCTTGGAGACACGTCCGCGCACGCGCTCGCCCACCGGATATTTCTTCTGCGCGTCCAGCCAGGGGTCGGGCTCGAGCTGCTTCATCCCCAGCGAGATGCGCTGCTTCTCGCGGTCGACCTTGAGGACCTTGACCTGAATCTCGTCGCCGGGGGAGACGGCTTCGGAGGGATGACTCAGCCGGCGATAGGAAATGTCGGTGATGTGCAGCAGGCCATCGAGCCCGCCCAGGTCTACAAAGGCGCCGTAGTCGGTGATGTTCTTGACCGTGCCGGTGAGCACCGCGCCATCCTTCAGCACCTCGTCCAAGAGTTTCTGCCGCTGGACCTGCTCTTCTTCCAGCAGTTGGCGGCGGCTGACAAGGATGTTGCCGCGGCGGCGGTTGATCTTCA
Source organism: Candidatus Acidiferrales bacterium (assembly GCA_035282985.1). Taxonomy (GTDB): domain Bacteria; phylum Acidobacteriota; class Terriglobia; order Acidiferrales; family 2-02-FULL-67-57; genus DATEUS01. The sequence goes on along the minus strand of DATEUS010000134.1, from coordinate 1,156 downwards.
GGACGCGGCAGTCGAGCTCGCGATTGAGGAAGCCCTCCCAGTGGCGGACAGGACGCAAGTCCACGTGGGAGCCGGGGAGAAAAGCCGAGAGCGGCCGGCGGCCGGGGTGGGCGCCCGAAAGATTGATTTCGACTTCAAAGCCGCCCTTGATCCGCCCGACCACGCGACAGCGCACCTTGCGCTGATCGCAGCAGGCGTTATCCACTTCCTCCCAGAGCCGCAGGCGGTGGGCGCCTTCCGAAGAACAGGGGATGTAGCCGTCGCGGGCCTGGCTGCCTTCCAGCAGCACTTCGATGGCGGCGCCGGGCTCGATGGTGGGTTCGCCCTGCTCGTTGGTGAACTCCACCAGCGGCACCAAGCCTTCGCTCTTGAAGCCCAGGTCGACCACGACACCGTCGGCGGTGACGTTGACGACGCTGACGGTGCGGATTTCGCCGGTGGCCGGGGTTTCGTCGCCGCTGTACTCCTCGATTAGCGCCTCCATCTCGGCGCTGCCCAGCTCGTCGGCGGCGGACTCCTCGACGCTGGCTTCTTCTGGGGCTGGATTCTTCCGGGGAAACGGCCTTCTCGGCGGCGCTCACCTCGTCCGTGGGCGACTCTTCCACTCGAGCCTCAGAGTTCTCCGGCTCGGCGGGCGAGTCCTGCGGGATTTCGGTGGAGATTTTTTCTTCAGGGGCCATAGCTCACGTGCTCTTCAAAGCGCGACAGAAACAGCCACCGACTCGAATTCCGCGCGGGGGGAACAACGCAGGAAAGCGAGAAGCGAGTCGTACCTTTCGGTCTGGCTTCCGCTGCGCATCGCTCCGGAGCGGCTTCCCCCTTCTTTCTACTCCCCCATCAGATGCACAGCCGCCGGGTCGCGTTGGCCAGCCGCAGCCAGCGCACCCCACGGACTATAGCCAATGGCCTGCGGGGCTGTCAACGTCGGCGGACATAGACAGTGTCCTCGTTTGACAGGGATGACAACCGCAGCAGAAAACTGTCTGGGCCCTCCCCTAGGCCGATGGGCGGGGGCTCGGCGTCTCAGGAGTTTTCTCGCGGAGCCCGGTGGCCTGCCTGCGGTAGGCAGGCACCGGCCACCGGGCCACCTCCCGCACGTGGATGAATAGCTGCGAAGTTCAACCCTGTGGGTGCTGCCACAGGGCCCAGCGGCGGG
>DATEUS010000133.1:0-2587 GCA_035282985.1 Candidatus Acidiferrales bacterium | reverse complement strand
GAGCGCGGAGAGATTGGCCAGGCGCAGGATGGCTTGGCGGTGGCCGCGGAAGAGCGCCAGCACCGCCTGGTCGCTGGTCGCCAGTTCGCCGGGCACGTGATGGCGGGCGTCGATCTTCATCTTGGCGCGGATGTTGCGCAGGGCAACGATGGCGTCCTGCACCAGCGCCATCTCCTGCTCGGCTTGGTAGTTTGCCCACTCTGGGCGGCTGAGTGGGAAGTCTTGCAGAGAGATAGATCCCAACTGCGCACATCCTGGCAGCCGATGCCAGAGTTCCTCGGTTAGAAAAGGCATAAAGGGATGAAGGAGCCGCAACGCTTCGTCAAAGACTGCGAAAAGAACGCGCCACGCGACCTTGGCAACCTCCAGATTCTCGTCTGTGAGTTTGGGTTTCACCCATTCGATATACCAGTCGCAGAACTCATGCCAGAAAAAGTGGTAAATAACGTGTGCTGCCTCATGATAACGGAAGCCTTCCAGCGCAAGATTCATGACGCCGGTTGCACGTTCCAACCGAGAGAAGATCCAACGGTCTGCAAGGTCAAGATCTAGGGGAAGCGCCATCCGCCAAGCTAGTGGTGACACATCGGGTAACTCACCGTGTGCGGCTTCAAACTTCTCCAAGTTGATGAAGAGAAAGCGGGCGGCGTTCCAGATTTTGTTGGCGAAGGCGCGGTAGCTGCGCAGCCGGTCGGCGCTGAGGGCAATATCGCTCCCGGGGGCGGCCATGATGGCGAGGGTGAAGCGGGTGGCGTCGGTGCCGTACTCTTCGGTGACCACGAGCGGGTCGAGAACGTTGCCGCGGGTCTTCGACATCTTCTGCCGCTCGGCGTCGCGCACCAGGGCGTGAATGTAGAGGGTGCGGAAGGGGATGCGCGCTTCCATCGCCTCCTGCGGAATGAACTTCAGCCCCGTCATGATCATGCGCGCGTCCCAGAAGAAGAGGATGTCGAAGCCGTTGATCATCAGGGTGGTGGGGTAGAAGTCGCGCAGGTCAGCGGTGTCGTCGGGCCAGCCCAGAGTGGAGAACGGCCACAGGGCGGAACTGAACCAGGTGTCGAGCACGTCGGGGTCCTGGGTCAGACGGCGGCTGCCGCACTGCTGGCAGGTCTCCGGGGCGCTGGCGGGCTGCGGGCGGGCGTCCACCATCTCGACGCGGGAATCGCGCGCCGGCGTCAGGGCGCGGCAGTCGTTGCAGTGCCACACCGGGATGCGGTGGCCCCACCAGAGCTGCCGGGAGATGCACCAGTCGTGGATGCGCTCCATCCAGTCGAGGTAGACCTTCTCCCAGTTCTCCGGGACGATCTTGATGAGTCCGCAACGGACGGCTTCGATGGCCGGCTTCGCCAGGGGCTCCATCTGGCAGAACCACTGCTCGGAGATTTTCGGCTCCAGCAGCGTCTTGCAGCGCTGGCAGGCACCGACGGCGTGGCGGTAGGGCTCAACCTTTTCCAGCAGCCCTTGCGCTTCCAGGTCCGCCAGCACTTTCTTGCGGGCAGCGAAGCGGTCGAGGCCCCTGTAGGCGCCGCCCTGCTCGTTGATGCGGGCCTCGTTGTCCATGACGTCGATTTCCGGCAGGCCGTGACGGCGGCCGACCTCGAAGTCGTTGGGGTCGTGGGCGGGCGTGATCTTGACCACGCCGGTGCCGAACTCGCGGCTGACGTATTCGTCGGCGATGATGGGAATCTCCCGCTTCATCAGCGGCAGCAGCGCCCGCTTTCCGACCAGGTGGCGGAAGCGCTCGTCCTCGGGGTGGACAGCGACGGCGGTGTCGCCCAGCATGGTTTCCGGCCGGGTGGTGGCGACAGTCACCGAGTACTCAGTGCCCAGCACGGGGTACTTGATGTAGTAGAGCTTGGCCTCGCGCTCGCTGTGCTCGACCTCGAGGTCGCTCAGGGCGGTGTGGCAGCGCGGACACCAGTTGATCATGTAACGCCCGCGGTAAATCAGCCCTTCGCGGTACAGGCGCAGGAACGCCTCCAGCACCGCCTGATAGAGCGCCGGCTCCAGGGTGAAGCGCTCGCGGGTCCAATCGCAGGAGGTGCCCAGCCGCACCATCTGCTTCTTGATGGTGTCGCCGCTCTCGGCCTTCCACGCCCAGACCCGGCGCTCGAACTCGTCGCGGCCGAGTTGCTGGCGGGTGAGCTTCTCTTCGGCCAGTTGGCGCTCGACGATGACCTGGGTGGCGATGCCGGCGTGGTCGGTGCCCGGCAGCCAGAGCACGCGGTAGCCTTGCATGCGCCGCCAGCGCATCAGGATGTCAATCTGCGTGTGCTCCAGCATGTGCCCCATGTGGAGCGAGCCGGTGACGTTGGGCGGGGGGATGGCCAGCGAGTAGGTGCCCTTGTCGGGGGTGCGATGGCGGGCGGCCACTTCCGGGGTGAAGAGTTTCTCCTCCACCCACACCCGCGCCCAGTGCGGCTCAATCGAGCCCGGCTCGTAGGCCTTTGGAATGTCGTCGTGCTTCATGGAGTACCCAGAGAACGCGCGCTCGGACGCGAAACCAAATCAGTATAAAGCAAGGCCTGGGAAAATCGAAAGCCGACCATGCCATGAATGGGTTTATTCAAAGGATGGCTTCATTTTT
>DATEUS010000132.1:0-2186 GCA_035282985.1 Candidatus Acidiferrales bacterium | reverse complement strand
CAGGCCTACATCGTCTATCCGGTCATCGAGGAATCGAAGCAGGAGCTGAAGGCGGCTACCAAGGAATTCGAGCGCCTGTCGGCCGATGTATTCCGCGGGCTGCGGGTCGGTCTGCTGCACGGGCGCCTGAAGGGCGAGCAGAAAGAGGCGGTGATGAAGGAGTTCCACGCTGGCCGCGTGCAGATACTGGTGGCCACCAGCGTGGTGGAGGTGGGTGTGGACGTCCCCAACGCCACCGTCATGGTCATCGAGCACGCCGAGCGCTTCGGCCTCGCCCAGCTCCACCAGTTGCGCGGGCGCATCGGTCGCGGGCGGCATAGCTCCTCCTGTTTCCTGATGACCCCGGCCGAAGTCGGCGAGGTGGCCCGCGAGCGCCTGGAGACGCTCACCCAAACCCAGGACGGCTTCCAGCTCGCCGAGCTGGACCTCAAGCTGCGCGGCCCGGGCGAATTCTTCGGCACCCGCCAGCACGGCTTCCTCAACTTTCGCATCGCCAACCTGCTGCGCGACCAGGGCCTGCTGTCGCTGGCCAAGCAAGACGCCTTCGACTACGTTGCCCAGGAGCCGCCCGGCTTTGCTGAAACGGTGGATTATCTCCAGCGGCTCTGGCAGCGCCGCTACCAGTTGGCCCAGGTGGCCTGAACCTACCCACCTACACCCCGCTGTCATCCTGACCCCGAGCGACACTGAGCCTGTCGAAGGGGAGCCGCGGGGGAAGGATCTGCTTTTCTCTTTGTATCTCCTGTTTTCTTTCTCTGTGTGCTCTGTCGGAGCGAAGCCTGCCTGCGGCAGGCAGGCGTAGACCCTGTCGCAGCAACGCGAAGACCCTGAGCGGAGTCGAAGGGAGCTTCGCCGAAGGGCGCTTCTGCGGTGTCTCTCTTGTGTTCCTTCTCTGTGTCCTCCGTGCCTCTGTGGTAAATTTTTTCTGTGGTTTGTTTGTGCGGAGCCTGTCCCGCCTGTCCCGAGCGGAGTCGAGGGGAGTCTGCCCCGCGCTTGCCAGCCGGACGCAGCCGAGGGGCACCCGCCACTGCCGACGAGCAACGCGGCCTCGCAGGGCGAGGCCAAACGCGTTCCTCGTCGCTACCTACCGGTGGTTTGTCATTCCGACCCCGAGCGACCCGCACGGGGAGCCGAGGGGGAGGAATCTGCTTTTCTCCTCGAGGGTCCAGCCCAGCGGCTCCTGCCGCTGGGCCATGGCTCAGGTGTGAGCTCATGTTGGCTTGACCCCGTGGAGGGGCCACGGGGCTGAACAGCGAGAAACAGATTCAAGTTCAGCCCGGCGGCTTCTGCCGCCGGGTCTGCTCCGCCCCGCCCCTACCGCCGGCGTGCTATGCTCCCCAGTTTGGAAGTGGTGCTCGGCACCCGTCACCGCCGTGAGGCAAGAAGATGGTTCGAGTAATCGCCGGTCGGTTCAAGAGCCGCCGGCTAAAGACGCTGGCTGGCCAGCGCACTCGTCCCACCAGCGACCGCCTGCGCGAAACGCTTTTCAACGTGTTGGGACCGGCGGTCGAGGGCTGCGTCTTCGCCGACTGCTACGCCGGCTCGGGGGCGGTGGGCATCGAAGCCCTCAGCCGCGGCGCCAAGAAGGCTTACTTCCTCGAAAGCAATCCGCAGGCGGTTCAGATGATTTGCGCAAACCTCAAGGCCCTGGAAACCAAAGACAAGGAAGAAGCGGAAGTCTTCTCCATGGCGGTCACCAATGCGCTGAAGAAGCTGACCCACCGCGGCGTCACGTTCGACATTGCCTTCGTTGATCCCCCGTACGACGCCGTTGAGGAGTACACCCGCTCGTTGCAATGGCTCGGCGCCGGCTCGTTGCTGGCGCCGGAAGCCATCGTCGTCGCCGAACACGTCAAGCACCACAGCTTGGCGGACTCCTACGGCTCCCTTCACCGCACCCGCACCCTGCGCCAGGGCGACGCCGTCCTGACTTTCTACCGGCCGGGCTAGTCCTTCCGGCCCCACACCGCCACACCTGCTATAATGGCCGGCGGCATCCAAGGGTGGCGTGACCTCCGCACTCATTCGCGACATGAATTGGCGAAGCTATGAGCGACAAGTCTGCAATTGAATGGACGGACTCTACTTGGAATCCTGTCACCGGCTGCACAAAGGTCAGTCCTGGCTGTAAGCATTGTTACGCAGAGACCTTCGCCGAGAGGTGGCGGGGAATTCCGGGACACCCG
>DATEUS010000131.1:0-2306 GCA_035282985.1 Candidatus Acidiferrales bacterium | reverse complement strand
ACGCCCGCGCCAAGGCCATCGTCCGCGCCACCACGCACTTCAATGACCCCAAGGAAGTGCTGGTGGCCTCGGAGTCGCTGGGCGAAGCCATGAAGGGCCTCGACATCCGCCAGCTCGACGAAAAGGAGTTGCTACAAACGCGAGGTTGGTAAACCGAGCGTTTGCCCTGTCGGAGCGCAGCGGAGACCCTGAGTTCGTCGAAGGGAGCCAAGTCGAAGGGCAAACCCGCGGCTGGTGAGACCCCGCAAGGGTAGGGCAAGGCCTTGTGCCTTGCCCGCAGTTCAGCCCAGCGTCCCCTCCTGCCGCCGTTCGCATAGCGCGTGGCGGGGGTGCTGGCAAGAGGCAAGGAAGCGATGACAGTCGGGATTTTGGCTTTGCAAGGCGACTTCGAAGCCCACGCCCGCATGCTGGAGCGGCTGGGCGTCGAATCGGCCTACATCAAGCGCCCCGAAGAGTTCGCCGCCATTGACGCCCTTATCATTCCCGGCGGCGAAAGCAGCACCTTCCTGAAATTTCTTGAACAGGAGAATTTCCTCGACGCGCTCCGCCGCCTGCCCGAAGAAGGCAAGCCGCTCTTCGGCACCTGCGCCGGGGCCATCCTGCTGGCCAAAGAGGTCACCAACCCCGCCCAGCCCAGCCTGGGCTTGGTCGACATCACCATCGAGCGCAACGCCTACGGCCGCCAGCTCGCCAGCGCCGTCCGTCGCGGCCAGACCACGTTGAAGCGCGACTCGATGGAAATGGTTTTCATCCGCGCGCCCATCATCCGCCGCGTCGGCCCGGACGTGCAGGTGCTTGCCACCTGCGACGCCCTGCCTGTTTGCGTCGAAGAGGGCCTGTGTTTGGTCAGCACCTTCCACCCCGAGCTCACCGCCGAGACCACCTTGCACGAGCACTTTCTTCAGATGGTCGCTAAACCCTCAACCCGCACGCGCGCAGCAGCCCGCTGATGGGAACCGTCGCCGACCGCCCGCGCACGCAGCCGCAAATCCCGCTGCGTTCGGACAAGCAGGCGCGCCTCCGCATCGCCTATGTCTGCCTGGGCAACTCCTGCCGCAGCCAGATGGCGGAGGCTTGGACGCGGCACCTGAGCGGCGGCCGGGTCGAAGCCGTCAGCGCCGGCGTCGAGCCGCTGGGCTTCGTCGCTCTGGAAACCATCCAGGTGATGGAGGAAAAGCAGATCAGCTTGGCCGGGCAGCGCTCCAAAGGCCTGCACGCCATCGACTGGAAGCTGGTGAACGTTCTCGTCAACATGTCTCACCGGCCCACGGCCGCGCTCGTGCCCGAGTTTGAGGGTCGCCGGTTGGAGTGGGACGTCCCCGATCCCTATGGCGACGACTTGGCCACTTATCGCCAGGTGCGCGACCTACTGGAGGAGCAAGTCAAGAAACTGATCGCCGACCTCAAAGGCGCTCCTGACGGTCCCGCCGCCCCGCCTGTCGCCTGAGCCGCCGAATACTAGGGTCCGACACGACGCCGATTGTTATAATGGCGCATCTATGAGGGACTCCCCCCGCCGGAGCTCCACCCGCACCACCGTCTCGCAGGAAGACTACCTGAAAGCCATCCGCAAAATGCAGGAGGCGGAGCTGGAGCCCATCAGCGCTCGCCTGTCGGAAGAGCTGGGCGTGACGCCGCCGGCCGTTACCGCCGCTCTCAAGCGCATGGCCCGCAACGGCTACGTCCGCCTGGGCCCGCGCGGCCGCATCCACCTCACCGACAAGGGCCGCGAAATCGCCGACCACCTCGTGCTGCGCCACCGCTTGGCGGAGAAGCTCCTGGTGGACGTGCTGGGGATGCCCTGGACCCGCGTGCACGCCGAAGCCGAGCGCCTTGAGCACGCCATCTCGCCGGAAGTGGAAGCTCTGCTGCTGAAGTACTTCGGCGCGGAGAGTCGCTGCCCGCACGGCATGCCGCTACAGGGCGGCCTAGCCCGGCTGCGTCGCCGGGAGGGGGCGCGCCGCTTGAGCGACGCCCGTGTGGGCGAGCGTGTCGAGATCCTGCACGTATTCGAGAAAGACCCGCGTTTCCTTGACTACCTCGACCGCCAGCGCCTGCGCGTGGGCACCCGCCTGCAGGTCGAGCACAAGGACTACGACGAGACCGTGGAGGCGGTGGTGGCCGGCCGCACCGTCCACCTGGGCAAGAGCGCGGCGGAGAAAATCTGGGTCAAGCCCGTCCGCGGTTAGTGCCGTTCCAACTGGGGTGCGGCTATTGCGGCTATTCTCACTGGACCTTTGACCGAGCCTGGAATCAGCAATCTCCTCCAAACATCCTGGCTCGAAAAGTTGGAACGGCACTAGCGA
>DATEUS010000130.1:0-3060 GCA_035282985.1 Candidatus Acidiferrales bacterium | reverse complement strand
TGGCGGACAAACTTTCGGGGGTGAAACTTCATTGCTTCTCCTTTCGGGCCGTTCCGACCGGAGCCGGGCTCAAGAGCCAGCCGCGGCGCAGCTCGAGTGGTGTCGCCGGGTCACTGCGCCGCGGCGGCTCCGGTGCTGCCCTCCTCACCGGCGGAGCCAAGTGCCTCACGGGCCTCGCTCCTTCGGCCCCGACTTCATCTCTGTCGCGCCACAATTTTCCGGCGAGCGGGGGCGAGATATCTACTGGTGGGAAGGCCAGATTTCGTACAGGGTGGAGGGCTGTACTAGGAGAGGGACTAGAAGCTATCTCATAAATAGGCCAAACGACGCAATGCGTGGACTGAGGAATTCCAGAAACCCCTCAGGGGCTAAAGCCCGACCTCATATGTGCGACGGTTCGGCACGACTGAAGTCGTGCCCTTCCGAAGCCATCAAACTATGGGTTTATGAGATGACTTCTAGTGGCCGGCGAGACCACCCTGGAGGCAGAGAACGATGAGGTCGGCCCGGCGGCGCACGCCGAACTTAGTCAGCAGGTTGGAGACGTGAAACTTGACCGTGCGCTCGGAGATGTTCAGCCGGGCGGCGACCTCTTTGTTGGAAAGATTCTCGAGCAGGGCCTCCAGCACTTCCCGTTCCCGCGGGCTGAGGCCGGCGGGGCCACTGAGCAGGGAGTGGCCGCGGGTGAGACTCAGGATGCGGTCGACAAAGTGGGAGAGCAGGGTGCGGGGCACCCAGAAGCCGCCTGCGGCCACGGTCTTCAGCGCTGGGGGGAGCTTGGCTCGCACCTCGCCATAGCGCAACAGCCCTTTCACCCCCAGACGGAGGAGAGGGAAAGCAGTGGTATCGCTGAATTTTTCCGTCACCACCAGCAGCCGCGCCGAGGGATGGCGCTCCTGGATGGCTGCCACCAGGGTGGCGGCTGCCTGCCAGGCCGCCGGAGAATCTACCACGTAGATCCGGGCCCGGGGCAGGCGCAGCCGGCGGGCATCAGGGATCAGGGTAGGCTCCAGGATGCGGGCGTGGAGGCGGAAGCCGGAGCCGGAGAGATGACGCTGGAACTCCTCCAGTGCCATGGTGTGGGGCGAAAGCAGGCAAACACTCAGGGGACGAGTTCGAGCCGCTTTGGCCATCGAGGCGCACGCTACCTCATTTGAGGCTTGCGGGCAAGACCCAGTGGTATGATGCTTTCTGGACGCTCTCAGGGCGCGAGACAACAGGAAGGGAGGAAGCGATGGCAGACCTGGCAAGCAAGACCTGTGTTCCCTGCCGGGGCGGGGTGCCGCCGCTCAAAGGCCAGGAGTTGACGGCGCTGCAGAAGCAGGTCAGCGGCTGGCAGGTCATCGAGGAACATCACCTGACCAAGTCCTTCAAGTTCCCTGACTTCCGCCAGGCGCTGGCTCTTGTGAACAAGGTGGGCGAGCTGGCCGAAGAGCAGGGGCATCACCCGGATATCTACTTGGCCTGGGGCAAGGTCGACATCACCATCTGGACCCACAAGATTGACGGCTTGACGGAAAGCGATTTCATTCTGGCAGCCAAGATCAACAGACTGTAGGGAGAAAAGCAGATTCCTCGGGTTGGCCAAGACCGCCAACCCTCGGAATGACAAGTTCAGGGAGTGTTTTCGCCATGCTGCCAGCGATTGCCAACCACAAGCAGATTCCTCCCCCTCGGCTCGCTCCGCTCGCTCGGGGTCGGAATGACAGTAGTCCGCTTAGTCAGAGTGTCACGGAGTGAGTCGAGGCGCAGCTGGGATTCTTTCTTCTCTTTGAGCGCGGTCCCCATAGTAGACTCTAGTGGTCTGTTGCCGAAATAGGTGTCACACGCGAATTTGCCGACCTGTGGGGATGGAGGGCTTGCCCTCAAGGGCTAAAGCCCTCTTTGTTAGTGTTTGCTTTACGGCACGGCTGAAGCCGTGCCCTGACGCCGTTTGGATCCTGTGTCACTTTCTTCGGTAATACGGCACTAGAGGTTCATTCTCTTTCTCGGAGGGAGAATCAGATGCGGATTTCACGGCGACGGTTTGGTGCGTGGCTTGGGGTCTCTACGCTGGCGGGTGGGCTGTTTGGGCGCGTCAGTCCAACGGCCTTTGCGTCCGAGGCAGAGCCGGAGATGCGGCGGACGATTGAGCGTGAGTTGAAGCGGGTCAAGGTTCCCTCTCTCCAGCCGCCGTGGCGCCTGCCGGTGGAGTGGTACCGGGCGGCCGTGGGACGGCTGCAAGAGCGCTTGCGGGAGGAGAAGCTGGGCGGAGCGCTGCTGACCAACCACCTCAACCACAACTACTTCGGCGGCTTCTTCCTCACCCAGACCGAGCGGCCGATGTGGCTCTGGATTCCCGCCACGGGCGACCCCGTGTTCTTCCACCCCGGACTCGACCGTGACCTGGCTTCCTCCTGGTGGATCAAGGACCACGAGTGGTACTTCGACTTCCACCACAGCGGCGCCTACAACCAGGTGGCGTGGGCGGCGGGCCCGGAAGCCGATCTCTGGCAGTGGGTCTGTGAGGGGTTGAAGAAGCGCGGCGCCGGCCAAGGCAAGCTGGCGCTCGATAGTGAGCCCGTCCCGTCGCTGGCGGCCAAGCTGAAGCAGCACTTGCCCGAGGTGGAGTGGACGAGCCAGGAGAAGGAAATCCTTCGGATGCGCCAGGTGAAAACGTCGGAGGAGATCGGGCTCATCCGCAAGGCCATCGCGCTGCACGACGCCATGCTGGAGTTTGCCCGCGGCTACATCCTCGAGCACGGCACCGCCGCCAGCGACTACGAGGTGGGCATCGCCACCAGCGAGTTCGGCACCCGCAAGCTGATGGAGGCGCTGGGGCCGGAGCTTGACGGTCGCCCCCACACCGGTGTGGGCCTGGACCTCGGCTTCGGCTGCCGCACCGGCGTGGCCACTGCCTACCCGCACCCGAACCAATTCTTCTTCAAGCGCATCGAGCGCGGCGACGCCATCCAGATCGCCTCGCTCATCCGCATCGGCGGCTACGGCGGCGAAGGCTACCGCGCCTGTCACATTGCTCCCATGCCCGAGCTGGGCAAGAAGCTGTGGGAGGTGCACACG
>DATEUS010000129.1:0-6167 GCA_035282985.1 Candidatus Acidiferrales bacterium | reverse complement strand
TTGCGAGTAAGCACAAAAGAGGGATTTTGGACGGAACGAGGGTAACCGCAGGTGGCACGCTACCTCAGGCCGAAGCCGATCCGGGTCGGGGGCTCTCTAGAACGGAAGCGCGCTCGGCGGCCGGGGCGGCGATCATCGCCAGCAAAGCGGCGAACAACAAAGCGTTGGCCGGGATGCGCAGAGGGAAATCCACCAGGCTGTGCAGGAGCACCAGCAGGCAGCCGGTCAGCGCCGCGGCCACCAGGCGTCGCTCCGTCCCCGAGGTCGCCTGGCGCAGCCGTTCGGCGCCGCGGCGCGCCAGCGCCACCAGGAACCACACCGCCAGCCCGGCGCCCACCAGCCCGGTCTCGGCCAGCCATTGCAGGTAGTCGTTGTGCGCCTGGAGCCAGCGCAGGTTGGAGTAGAAGCTGCGGTAAGAGTCCGAGAGGACGCCGTAAGTCTCGAGGCCCGAGCCCAGCCAGAGGTGGTCGCGGATCATCGGCCAGGTGTCGCGCCAGATTTGCCAGCGATGCTCGTCCAGAGCCTCCGGGCGGATGAACAATTCCTCCAGGGCGGGCCAGCGGGCGGACAGCGCCCCGCTATCCACCGCCAGCGTCACCAACCCCGCCAGGAGAACAATGCCGAGTCCCACCGCCAACGCCAGCGCCCGTTCACGGTGAACCCGTTCAGGGTGAACCCGCCGCGACGCCCCCCGCTTGGCGGGGCGGCTCAACCAGGCGTAGAGGGGAAACGCCAGCAGGAACAGGCCGAGCCCGGCCCGCGAGCGGGAGAAGAGAATTGAAATCCCCACCACCAGCGCCACCAGTCCCCAAAAGGCGCGCAGCTCGAGTCGCGAGCGGCGCTCGGAAAACTTCGCCCAGGCCAGCGGCAACACCATCAGGCCCCAGGCGGCGTAGTGGTTGCGGTTGATGAAGGGCCCGAAGGGTGAGCTGCCCCGCGGCGCCGGCCAGCTCCAGTAGATCTTCCCGCTGAAGCTCAACCCCTGCAGGATGGCGAACACGGCCAGGAAAAAGGCGAAGAGCACGAGGGCGCTGGCGAAGGTTTCCCTGCGGCGGCCCGCTGCGAATTGATTCACCAGCAGAAGAAAAAGACCGCCGGCGGCCGCCAGCTCCCAGACCGCCTCGCGGGTCGCGGGCGGATAGACCGAAAGGCCGGCGAAGGCCTGCAGGCAGGCCAGGGCCAGAATCGCCAGCAGGGGAAAAACCAGCGAAGGCAAGTGAAAGCTCAATTCCCCCTGCAGCGCCCCGGCGAGCAACCACACCCCGAGCAGGACCAGGACGAGCAGCACCGTGGCCGCCAGCGCCCAGGCGGGCGTGGCGCCGAGCGCCAGAGCAGCGAAAGCCAGCACGAGCCCGCAGCCCGGCAACAGGGGCTGCTCCAGCCAGTGCGCCGCCACTCCAGCTTCTCTCATCGGCCCCTCAGCGGTTGCAGGCTGAATTCGCCGGCGAGGACCACGCCGCGAATCTCGCCGCCCAGCCGGCGGCTGGGCAGCCGCGTCAGCCCGACGCGCACCAGGCGGGTCTCGGGCCCGCTCGCGAACTCGACTTCCTCCGGGGCCCACTCGCTCGTGCCGACCATGCCGGGCGAGCGCGCGAGCACGCGTCCGCCGCCGTAGACATCGGCCACCTCCAGGCGGGGCCCGCTTTCGGTGGTGATGTTGTCGGTGCGCAGCCAGGCCTGGAAGCGGTAGCGGCGGTTCGGCTCCACCACCGCGTACTGGTAGAAGCCGCGGTAGTGCAGATTCACTTCGCCCGAAAAGCGAATCACGACCGCCGGGGGCCGTTCGCCGCGCCGCCCGGGCCCCAGGGAAACGCTGACGTGCGCCACCGGCTCGATGCGCCAGTCGAATCCACCGCCCAGGATGGGAGCGCCCAGGTCGGGGTTGTGCAGCAACTCGGGGCTGGCGGCCGGGCCGGGCAGCAACCCTCGGCGGCGGAGGTCGCCCCAGGCCTTGACCGCCTCGGGCAGGTGGCGCGTGCGAATCATGTAGTCGAGATAAAAGAGGACGTCCCGGGCCTCGAACGGCCGGCCGGTTTCCACGAGCTTCTCCCAGACGCGGACGGCGGCCGGTGCTTCCGCCTCTCCCTCCCGCACCAGCTGTCGCAGGTAGGCCAGCAGGAAAAGCGGCTCGGGCGGCAGCAGCTCGCGCACGAGAATCTCTGGGTCGCGAAAAGTCCGGTGGCAGACTTGAACGACCAGCGGGGTCAACTGCGGGTCGGTCTCAAGCACCCGGCGGAAGTAAGGGAAAGCCCGCGCCGGCTCGGCGGTGCGCAGCCAGAAATTCCCCACTCGCCACAAGGTGCGGGGCGTGCGGGGATCCACCTGGAGAGCTTCTTGGGCGGCGGCTTCGGCCGCGGCAGCGTCGCCCGCGAGCAGCCACGCGTCCGCCAGATCCAACCAGTAGGCGCTCTCGTGCGGGTTCAGCTCGGTCGCCCGCCGGAAGTGCGCGAGAGCCTGCTGGAAGTCGCCTTCCGCCAGGGAGAACTGCTCCCATTGACCCAGGCGATGGTGGAGACGGGCGTCGTCGGGCGCGGCGGCGAGAGCGCGCTCCAGCGCCGCCTTGTCCTCGGCCTCCCGGCCCCGGGCGCCTTCGAACCAGCGCAGCACACCGAGGACGCCCGCCCCCAGCGCGGCCAAGCCCGCGAGAAGCGCCAGGGCACGGTGCGCGCGGCTGACGAGCACAAAGCGGGGCACGAAGATTCCCTCGGAAAGATCAGGAACCCGATGCAGGGGCTAGCCGGCTAGTGCCGTTCCAACTTGTTTCGCCCAAGAACCGTTCTGGCTGGAACCACCAGGACCTCGCCTTATTCAGTCGGGGAACCAGACCCAAGCAGTTGGAACGGCACTAGCGGGATTTTTCCTCCCGGTAGCCGTAGCCGTAGTACTTGTAATAGTAATAGTTGTAGTCCACCGAGCGCAGGTCGACCCCGTTCAGCACCACCCCGAGCAGGCGAGCGTTGACGTTGTAGAAGAGCTGCCGGGTGTGGCGCAGCACCTCGCGGGTGGTCTTGCCCGAACGCACCACGAGAATCACCCCGTCCACCAGCACCGAGAGGATGGTCGAGTCGGTGACCGAAAGCACCGGGGGCGAATCCAGCACCACGTGGTCGTACTCCTGCGCGAGCTCGTGCAGCAAGTCTCGCATCCGCCCGGTGGAGAGCAGCTCGGCCGGGTTGGGCGGCACCGGCCCCGCCGGCAGGATGAAGAGGTTGGGCACCGTGGTGGGGACGACCAGCCCGCTGCGGTCGTGCGAGCCGGAGAGGTAGAGGCTCAACCCCGGGCTGCCGTCGGTTTGCAGGAACTTGTGCACGGAGGGTTTGCGCAAGTCGGCGTCGACCAGAACCACCTTGCCGCCGCGCTGCGCCAAGGCCACGGCCAGGTTGATGGAGGTAGCGGTCTTGCCGTCCACCGGCTGGCCGCTGGTGACCAGCAGGAGCCGGGGCGGGCGCTCGGGGAAGGAGAGCAGGACCGAGGTGCGCAGGGAGCGGAACGACTCCGCCATGCCGGACTGCGGCTGCTGGTGGGTGACCAGCGCCACCGTGTTGTCGTCGCCGTGGCCGGCGTGGAGAGCCTTGAGGTAGTGGCCCTCGGCCACCGTGCTGGCCAGGGGCACCATGGCCAGGGTGGGCAGAGTGCTGTAGCGCTCCACTTCGTCCGGCGTTTTGATGCTGTTGTCAAGGTATTCGCGGAAGAAGGCCAGGGCGATGCCCACCGGAACGCTCAAGCACAGCGCCAGGAAGACGTTCAACAGGACGTCGGGGCTGTGCGGTTGCAGGGGCACACGGGCGACGTCCACCACGCGGATGTTGCTCGAGTGCAAGCCGGCGGAGATGCCGGCCTCGTTCAGCTGCTGGAGCAGGCCTTCGTAGAGCTGCTTGTTGCTGGTGGCCTCGCGCTTGAGGATGTTGTACTGGATGAGGCGCTGGTTGAGTTGGTTCACCTCTCCCTTCTGCTGCTCGACCAGACCGCGCAGCAGCTTCTCGCGCTTCAGGCTGGCTTCGTAATCGGAGCGGAGCTTGGCCAGGATGGCCCGCTGCTGGGCGGCGATCTGCGCCTCGACATCTGCGATCTGCTCCTCCAGCCGCAGCATGCGCGGGTGTTGGGGCCCGAACTGGGGCCGGCTCTCGGCGTGTTGGGTGCGGAGGTCGGCCAGCGTCTCTCCCAGCTTGTCCACCAGCGGGTCCTGCAGCAGAGAGGCGTCCTCGCCGGACTCCCCCTGGCGGTAACGGGACTCCCGGGCCACCCGGTCGGCCTCCACCACCGAGAGCTCGTGGTTCAAGTCGGACAAGCGCTGGGTGAGCACGTTCTGCCGGTCGTCAATCGAGACCAGGTTGTAGCGCCGCTCGAAATCGAGCAGCTCCTCGTCGGCCTTCTCCACTTTGGCGCGCAGCCCCCGCAACTGGTCGGAGAGCCATTCCGACGCCTTCATGGTGGACTCGTAGCGGGTGCGGAAGTTGTGCTCGATGAAGTTGTTGGCGTGGGCGTTGGCCACGCGGGTCGCCAGCACCGGGTTCCCGTTGTAGAAGCGCACCTCCACCAGCCAGCTGTTCGGCACCGGGACCACCCGCAGGTTGCCCAGGAAGGTGCGGATGAGCTCGGACTCCCGGGCCGGGTCCAGCGGGCGCTCGTAGGGAACCGCGCTCGCGCTGGCCGCTTCCTTTACCGTGTCGCCGGTGAAATCCGGGTCCCGATCCAGGCGCAGCGTCCGAATGGTCTGGGCGGCCAACGTATCGCTCTGCAGGACGCGCGCCTGCGTGCGCAGATAGTCCTGGAAGCCCCAGAAGTCCATCGGCACCGTGTTTTCCTTTTCCAGGGTGGAGAGGTTCTGCTGGTCGATGGCCAGGCGCACTACCGCTTCGTACTGCTTGGGCAGCCGCAAGGAGACGACCGCCACCGTCAGCACGGTCACCAGCACGAAGAGGAGGATCGTCAGGCGGTACTTGCGCAGCACCCGGAGGTAGTCCCGCAGGTGGACTTCCTGGGTTTCCGGGGCCATCGAGTACAGCGTGGGCACGCCGGGGGGCGGGCCGGAGGAGGGCCGCAGCCGGCTATCGTCGAGGTGAACTAGTTTGTCTTCAGGTTCCATCCGGGCTCACTCGCTCCTCATTTTGTCGACGGGGCCCAGGGCGCGGGCGAAGGCGCCGCCACCGCGGCGGCTTCTCCGGCGTCCTGCCCTTCCCACCGGGACAACGCTTCTTCCATGACCGCGCGCAACTCTTCGCCTACTACCTCCAGAGAGAGGTGGGCCTCCCCGCTCGCCCGGCTCCGCCCCAGGGTCAACGTCCCGCCGCGCTCAAGCGGAACCTGCAAGCGCCACAACGGCGGGCGGCCTGGCGGCGCCGCCGCCACGCGGCGCTCGGACTCCGTCTCCAGTCGCAACTCCTCCAGGTCCAGCAGCGCCGCGCTGGCCCGGAAGCGCTCCCAGAGCTGCTGGGGAGTGGCCGCCTGCCGCAGACCCTCGGCGCTCTCCAGCAGCCGAATGCGGGCTTCCACTCGACCCCGCGAGAAGATAGGCCCGAACTCGGCGAATTCCGGGTAGCCGAGGCGCCGCACCCCGATCCAGCAAGCCCCCATAAACAGCAATAACACCATTCCGGTGACCAGGTTGTGCCCGCGGGCGATCAGGATGCAGCCCAGGGCGGCGGCGGCCGAGACCCCGTAGAGCAGCAGCACCACCCGCCGCGGGGTCAGGCCCAGCGCCAGCAGACGGTGGTGGATGTGGTGGCGGTCGGAGATGAATATAGGCTGCCCGCGCACCGTGCGGCGCAACACGGTAACCGCCGTGTCGGCCACCGGCAGGGCGAAGGCCAGCAGCGGCGCCGCCACCGCAATGGCGGTGGTGGACTTCTGGTGCCAGATGACGGCGCTGGCCGCCAGCACAAAGCCGACGAACATGCTGCCGGAATCGCCCAGGAAGATGGTGGCGGGGTTGAAATTGTGCCGCAGGAAGCCGAGCAGGGCGCCGGCCAGAGCGACGCAGAGCACGACCACCATCTTGTCGTCGATCATCATGGCGGTGACGGCGATGGCGCTGGCGGAGATGAAGCCCACGCCGGCGGCCAGCCCGTCCAGCCCGTCAATCAAGTTGAAGGCGTTGGTCAGAGCCACCAGCCACAGCAAGGTGAGAACCGGCGACAGCCAGCCCAGCTCGTAGGTTTCCCCCCACG
>DATEUS010000128.1:0-7226 GCA_035282985.1 Candidatus Acidiferrales bacterium | reverse complement strand
CGCCCGAGCCCGAGTTCAGCGACACCTTGGAGCTGGATCTCGCCACGGTGGAGCCGAGCCTGGCCGGGCCCAAGCGGCCCCAGGACCGGGTGGCGCTCTCAGCCATGAAGGAGTCGTTCCGCCGCGCGCTGGCGGCGCCAGTAAAGGAGCGTGGCTTCGGGCTTGCCGGGGAAGCGCTGGCGCGGACGGCAACGGTGGGGCTCAACGGCGCCCGTACCACTCTGGGCCACGGCGCGGTGGTAATCGCGGCCATAACCTCCTGCACCAACACCTCGAACCCGTCGGTGATGGTGGGGGCAGGGTTACTGGCCAAGAAGGCGGTCGAGCGCGGGCTCAAGGTGCCGCTCTATGTGAAGACGAGCCTGGCGCCAGGCTCCAAGGTGGTGACGGAGTACCTGAAGGAGGCGGGGCTGACCGAGAGCCTGAACGCTTTGGGATTCAACCTGGTGGGTTACGGCTGCACGACCTGCATCGGCAACAGCGGCCCCTTGCCGGAGGAAGTGGCCAAGGCGGTAAGCGAGAACCAGTTGGTGGCGGCGGCGGTGCTGTCGGGGAACCGCAACTTCGAAGGACGTATCCATCCGCTGGTGCGGGCCAACTACCTGGCCTCGCCGCCGCTGGTGGTGGCCTATGCGTTGGCCGGGCGGGTGGACATCGATTTGAACAGCGAGCCCTTGGGCCGCGACAGCAGTGGCCAGCCGGTCTATCTGCGCGACATCTGGCCCTCGCGGGAGGAAGTGGTTGCGACCATGGAGCGGGCGGTAAAGCCGGAGATGTTTCGGCAGAGCTACGGCAACGTCTGGGACGGGAACGAGACCTGGAACAAGATTCCGGTGAGCGGCGGGGCGCTCTACGAGTGGAAGCCGGACTCGACCTACATCCAGGAGCCGCCCTTCTTCACCGAGCTGACGCCTGAGCCGGCCCTGGTGGGGGATATTCGCGGGGCGCGGGTGCTGGCGCTGCTGGGCGATTCGGTGACCACCGACCACATCTCGCCTGCCGGCGACATCGCGCTCGACAGCCCGGCGGGGCTCTATCTGCGCGGGCGCGGCGTGGAGAAGATGGACTTCAACTCCTACGGCTCCCGGCGCGGCAACCACGAGGTGATGATGCGGGGCACCTTCGCCAACATCCGTATCAAGAACCTGATGGCGCCGGGGACCGAAGGGGGCGTGACTGTGCATCTGCCCGACGGCAAGCAGATGCCCATCTATGACGCCGCCATGCGCTACCAGGGCGAGGGCGTGCCGCTGGTGGTAGTTGCCGGGAAGGAGTACGGCACCGGCTCGTCACGCGACTGGGCGGCCAAAGGGACGCTGCTGCTGGGGGTGAAGGCGGTGCTGGCGGAGAGCTTCGAGCGCATCCACCGCAGCAACCTGGTGGGGATGGGGGTGCTGCCGCTGCAGTTCAAAGAAGGCGAGAACGCCACGGTACTGGGGCTGACCGGCCAGGAAGTGTTCGATATTGTGGGGCTGGGTGGGGAGCTGCGGCCGCGGCAGGAAGTGGCGGTGATTGCCCAGGCCGCCGACGGCACCAAGAAGACCTTCGGCGCCGTGGCGCGGCTGGATTCGGCGGTGGAAGTACGCTACTACCGCAACGGCGGCATCCTACCCACGGTGCTGCGCAGCCTGTTTGGCAACGTTTAGCTCCCTCAGGGGCCTGCCTGCGGCAGGCAGGCTAAAGCCCGAGAATTGATTCGATGTGAACCGTCCGCTAGAGCTGCGCCCCACAAGGCCTGATACCGCGAGAGATTCTCACCAAGGCAAGCGGCTGTTTCACCCGCTGGGTAGGGCAAGGCCTTGTGCCTTGCCGACGGCGGCAGGTGCCAACCCCCGCCGTACCCGGGCCGCCTACGCTGCGGCTGAAGCACTGCCGGCAGCGGGCAGGCATCGGCCACTGGTGGTCTTATCTCCCCCAGGCGGGGGCCTGGGGGCTCGACAGTGTTGTTTGTGGGTCGCACCCTTCGTCCTGAGAGGAGTCGAGGGATCAGGCGCGACATGCCATAGTCTTCCAACGTGCGTGTCCTTGCCCTTTCTTGCGATTCGGGCGTAAGATGAAAGAGCTGAGGCCGCCGGTGGGAGACATTCCAAAAGTGGAGAGACGTTCATGCGCAACAAGTACAATGGCATCCCCGTGCCGGCCGACGGCACGCCCATCGAGTACCGCGACGGCAAGTTCGTAATTCCCGACAATCCCATCATTCCCTTCATTGAAGGCGACGGCACCGGCCGCGACATCTGGAAGGCGTCCAAACGCGTCTTCGACGCGGCGGTGGAGAAGTCCTGTCAGGGAACAGGCAAGCGCCGGATCGCGTGGCTGGAGCTGCTGGCGGGGGAGAAAGCGTTCAACACCTTGGGCACGTGGCTGCCGGACGACACCGTGCAGGCCATTCGCGACTTCCGCATCGCCATCAAGGGCCCGCTGACCACGCCGGTCGGGGGCGGCATCCGCAGCCTGAACGTGACTCTGCGGCAGGTGCTCGACCTCTACGCCTGCGTGCGGCCGGTGAGGTACATCGCCGGCGTGCCCTCGCCGGTGAAGCACCCGGAGCGGATGAACGTCATCATCTTCCGAGAGAACACCGAGGACGTCTACGCCGGCATCGAGTGGCCGTCGGGGAGCGACGAGGCCCGGAAGATGATCGAGCTGGCGGGTCAGTTCGGCAAGAAAATCCGGCCTGACTCCGGCATCGGCATCAAGCCCATTTCGCCCACGGCGACGCACAAGCTGGTGCGGCGAGCCATCCGCCATGCGCTGGAGCACGGCCGCAAGACGGTGACCCTGGTGCACAAGGGCAACATCATGAAGTTCACCGAAGGCGCCTTCCGCGACTGGGGCTACGAGCTGGCCAAGAAGGAGTTCCGCGAGCAGATCGTCACTGAGCGCGAGAGCTGGATCCTCGACAACAAGGATAAGGACCCCAAGCTGTCGAACGAGGCCAACGCGGCCCTGATCGAGCCCGGGCTGGAGATGGCGGCCCCGGACTTCAAGAAGACCATTTACGCCGAAGTGAAGGAGTGCCTGGACACCATCGGCAAGACGCACGGGAACGGGCAGTGGAAGAAGAAGCTGATGGTGAACGACCGCATCGCTGACTCCATGTTCCAGCAGGTGGTGACGCGGGCGGACGAGTACGACGTGGTCTGCACCCCCAACCTGAACGGCGACTATCTCTCCGACGCCTGCGCGGCCCAGATCGGCGGGCTGGGGGTGGCGCCGGGGGCGAACATCGGCGACGGCTACGGGCTGTTCGAAGCCACGCACGGCACCGCGCCCAAGTACGCCGACCGCGACGTCATTAATCCCGGCGCGGTGATGCTGGCCGGGGTGATGATGTTCGAATTCATGGGTTGGAAGGAGGTGGCGCAGCTGATCGAGCAGGGCATTGCCCGCACCATCCAGCAGAAGAAGGTCACCTACGACCTGGAGCGGCTGATGGAAGGGGCCACCAAGGTCAAGACCAGCGAGTACGCCACCCACATCATCAACAACATGTAGACGGATGCGGTGGCCGGCGCTTACGCCGAGTTCAACCCAGCGGCTCCTTTATCCCGAGGGGAGCCGAAGGGTGCCGCTGGGTCCCGTGGCGCCCCTCGGCTTCGCTCGGGGCAGGGGAGCCACGGGGTTGAACGCACGCACTTTTCGCTGTCATTCTGAGCGAAGTCTGCCTGCGGCGCGCAGGCGAAGAATCTCCGCGGGGGAAGGTATAACAGCTGAGATTCTTCGTCGCCCTTCTGGCTCCTCAGAATGACAAGCTCAGCAAATGAGGTGAAGCATGCGGAAAAAGGTGACGGTGGTGGGGGCCGGGATGGTGGGCGGGACAACCGCCCATCGGCTGGCCGACAAAGAACTCTGTGACGTCGTAGTGACGGACATTATCGAGGGGCTGCCACAGGGGAAAGGGCTGGACCTGGCCGAGTCAGCGCCCATCGAAGGCTATGACTCCAGCATCCTGGGGACCAACGACTACAAGGACACGGCCAACTCCGACATCGTGGTCATCACCGCCGGGCTGCCGCGCAAGCCGGGGATGAGCCGCGACGACCTGCTGAAGACCAACTACAACATCGTCAAGGAAGTCACCGAGCAGGTGGTGAAGTACTCGCCCAACTCCATCCTGATCGTGGTCTCGAATCCGCTGGATGCGATGACGCAGACGGCTTTCAAGGTGAGCGGCTTTTCCAAGAACCGGGTCATCGGCATGGCCGGGGTGCTGGATGCCGCCCGTATGCGGACTTTCATCGCGATGGAACTCGACGTCTCGGTGGAGAACGTCACTGCCTTTGTGCTCGGCGGGCACGGCGACACCATGGTGCCGCTGCCGCGCTACTCAACGGTGGCGGGCATTCCGCTGCCGGAGCTGTTGTCGAAGGAGAAGATCGAGGCCATCGTCAAGCGCACGGCGCAGGGCGGAGCGGAAATCGTCAACCTGCTCAAGACCGGCAGCGCCTTCTATGCGCCCTCGGCGGCTATCGTGGAGATGGTCGAGGCCATTCTGAAAGACAAGAAGAAGATCCTGCCCTGCGCTGCGTACCTGGAAGGGGAGTACGGCATCAGCGGGCTGTTCGTGGGCGTGCCGGTAAAGCTGGGGGCGCGCGGCATCGAGCAGGTCATCGAGATCAAGCTGAGCCCCGAAGAGCAGGCGGCGCTGCAGAAGTCGGCGGCGGCGGTGAAGGAGTTAGTGGAGATTATTGGGGTGTAAGGGTGGAGAAGCAAGGAAGCAAGGAAGCAAGGAAGCAAGGAAGCAAGGAAGCAAGGACCTCAGGGGCCAATTGCCGACGACGAATCCCAGCGGGCAGGATTCGTCCTCGCTACCAACCTTCTTTACTCCCAGCTAGAAGCCATTTCTAAAACTGAGCCAACTGCCTCAACAGAAGGGACTCAGAGGACCTCAGGGGCTAAAGCCCCGCATATTTGGTGCTATCTCGGCACGGTTGAGGCCGTGCCCTGCGCCAAATCGCGCGGTCCTGAAATAGGTTCTAGCTATTCCTTCTTTTCCTTTTCAGCGGAAGCTTCCTTAACGCGGTCGATAGTCACCTTCTTGATGACAATGGGCGTGCGGGGCTTGTCCTGAGCGTCGCGCGGCACCGCGGCGATCTTGTTGACCACGTCCATCCCCTCGACAACCTGGCCGAAGATGGCGTGCTTGCCGTCGAGCCAGGCTGTGGCCGCGTGGGTGATGAAGAACTGGGAGCTGCCGGTGCCGGGCCCGGCATTGGCCATGCTGAGCCGGCCGGCACGGTCGTGCTTGAGGCCGGGATGGATTTCATCCGGGATGTTGGCGGAAAGGTGATAGCCGCCGTCGGCGAGATGGGCGCCAGCCTGGATCATGAAGCCGGGGATGACGCGATGGAAAGTGATGCCTTCGTAGAAAGCCTCGCCCTGGTGGGTCTTGCCGGCGTTGTCGCGCCAGGGTTTCTTTCCCGTGGCCAAGTCAACGAAGTTGGCCACCGTGTTGGGGGCTTCTTTCTCGTAGAGCTGGATAACGATGGTGCCCATGGAGGTGTCGAAGGTGGCGTAGAGTCCGGGCTTGCGCTCTTTCTCTTTGGCCAGGGCGGTGAGAGCCAGGGCGGTGAGCAGAACGAGTGACAGGGCAATCGGTCGCTTCATGGGTACAGTCCTCCCTTAGGGTTGATTCGATCTTAAACGGCCGGCGACGCGCTCAGCCTCTTCCATGACCCTCAACGTGTTGCCGCCGAGAATTTTCTTGACGTCGGCATCGCTGTAGCCGCGCGCGAGCAAGCCCTGGGTGAGCCGGGGCAGGAAGCTGACGTCGTCCAGGCCCTCGGGCAGGCAGCCGACGCCATCGAAGTCCGAGCCCAGGCCGACGTGGTCAATGCCGGCCACCTGGACGGCGTGGTCAATGTGGTCGAGGATGTTGTCGAGGGTGCCGCGCGGCATCTGGCGGAGGAATTCGGCATCAATCTTGTATTTCTCGATGGCGGCGCGGTGGTGATCCGGATATTTTTCCTCGACCTCTTTCTTCCGGCGCTCCCTCTCCTCCTTGGTCTGCTCGTAGGCGGCATCGTAGCCGGGGGTGACGAACCAGCAGCCAAAGGCAATCTGGACGACGCCGCCGTTGCGGGCCAGGCCGCGAAGCTGCTCGTCGCTCATGTTGCGGGGGATATCGGTGAGGGCGCGGCAGGAGGAGTGGGAGGCGATGATCGGAGCCTCAGTGACTTCAAGCGTGTCGAAGAAGGCCTTGTCGGAGACGTGCGAGATGTCCACCAATATCCCGAGGCGGTTCATCTCCCGCACCACCTGGCGGCCGAAGTCGGTGAGGCCGTTGTGGACGGGCTTGTCGGTGGAGGAGTCGATCCAGTTGTTGTTGAGAGTATGGGTGAGGGTCACGTAGCGGATGCCCAGGCGGTGGAAGTCGCGCAGCAGGCTGAGGTCGTCGTCAATGGGGGTGGCGCCTTCCATGCCCATGAGCAGGGCGACCTTGCCTTCGCGCTGGGCACGGCGGATGTCGTCGGCGGTGCGCGCCAGCAGGAGCTGGTCAGGATGGCGCTCGACCTGGCGGTAGACGGTGTCAATCAGTTGTAGAGCGCGCTTGGTGGCCGCGGGGCCGGCGTAGTGCTCCATATCGGCCCAGATGGACATGAAGCCGGCGTCGAGGCCGCCCTCTTTCATCCGGGGAAGGTCTATGTGGCCGTAGGGGTCGCGCGGGGCGAGGTCGAAGTCTTCATCCAGCAGGCGCTGCGGGACATCAATGTGGGTGTCGATGACAATAGCGTCGTCGTGCAGGGCGGCGGCGCGGGGCGCCACGTCGCCTCGGGCCGCCAGCCACAGCGGCAGCACCAGCAGCAGGCCTGCGCTCAGACGACGCTTTCCACCCATTCCACCACCTCCGGGAAATCCCTAGCTTGGAAGCCAACGGCACTCTGCCAGGTTGCTCACTCCGCGGACTTTCGACTACACAGCAATTCGCAGAAAAAATCAAGGGGCAAGGCGGCGGCGGCTTCCCCGGCAGTGGCGCATGCGCGGTGCGGAGCACCTCTTCCAAACTGAGGAACACAGGGCGGCTGAGGTAGGGGCGCGGAATGTAGGCAGAAGGCGTTGCCAAGCGCGGGCGGGGCTGGTAGGATTGAAGGCTCGAATGGGGCGCGCGTCTGATGCCCCGGCGCGCTCCTGCAACCCGAGCCACAACATCCCCGTTGCGGCGGAGGTATGGCTTCCCATGTATCGCGGCGGCGCGGGTCAACTCGCCTGGTGGCTGCATCGTT
>DATEUS010000127.1:0-3751 GCA_035282985.1 Candidatus Acidiferrales bacterium | reverse complement strand
AGCCGGTAGGGACGCTCAGCCTGCGGGAACGGGCGCGGCGGGTGGCGGTGGTGCAGCAGGAAAGTCCGCTGCACTTCCCCATCCGGGCGCTGCCGTTCGTGCTCCAAGGGCGGCATCCGCACATGGGATTCTTCCAGTTCGAGAGCGAGGAACACTTGCGAGTCGCTCGCGCCGCCCTTCTGCGCACGCGCACCGGGCACCTGACCGAGCGCCTGGTGCAAGAACTCTCCGGCGGCGAAAAGCAGCGGCTTATCCTGGCGCGGGCGTTGTGCCAGGAGCCGGAGCTGCTGCTGCTGGATGAGCCCACCCTGCATCTCGACATCGGTTTCCAGGTCGAACTCTTGCGGCTGGTGCAGACGCTGGCGCGCGCCGAGGGCTACGCCGTCGTCCTGGTCAGCCACGAGCTGAACCTGGCGGCGGAATTCGCCGACACCGTGCTGCTCCTCCACCACGGGCGGATGCTGCGCTACGGGCCGCCAGCTGAGGTGTTCGACCGCGAGCTGCTGGAAGAGGTGTTTCAGACTGAACTCGATGTATTCCTGCATCCCGAGAGCGGCCGCCCGCAGGTGGTGCTGCGAACCGCGGAGACGGAAGCGGAAGGAGGTGGAACGCCCAACATTCCCGTGGAGTAGTTGGTTGTTGTTTGATTGATGGAAAGAAGCTGTAGGGTCCAGACGCGACAGGGAATCAGGTGAGAAACCTGAGCCGACGCGCGACTGTAAGATGGCGATGATCACGCTCACAAGCCACTGTCCGCACACCCCGCGGAGGACAACGCGTTCGCGGGGAGGACGGGAAGGCGCCGTTCCCGCAGAGCCATCAAGCCAGGAGACCGGTCTGGGCCGTTTGGCGTTGCTACCCCTTCGCGGGGGAGGAGGAAAACGCAATGACTGCTCGCCTGATTCTCGCCTGTCTGTTGACCACTCTCCTTGGGCTCTTGGCCCTCTCTGCGCACGCGCAAGATTCTTCTGCGGCTCCCGGAACCATCGCCGGCACCATACTCGACCCTAACGGCGACGCCTTGCCGCGGGCGACGGTTCGCTTGCTCGACCAGAGCGGCGCCGAGCTGCGCCGTACCCTCACTGACAATCAGGGACATTTCCTCTTCGATGGTTTGCCGGATAACCAATACCTACTCACCGCGGCGCTGATAGGGTTTGAGACTCACACCGAGCCGGTTCGCCCTGGAACTCGGGTTTCGCTGGTATTGGAAGTGGCCCCGGTGCGCGAACAAGTGGTGGTGACCGCCACGCGCACCGATGCCCCGTCCGCCCAACTGGGAGCCAGCACGACCGTGTTGTCGAGCGAAGAGCTCGAGCAGCGCCAGACGCTCTCCCTCAGCGACGGGCTGCGCGTCCTGCCGGGAGCGGCAGTGGCGCGTTCCGGCGGCCTGGGCTCCACCACCTCCGTGTTCATTCGCGGCGGAGAGAGCGACTACAACAAGGTGTTCCTCGATGGCATGGTGCTGAACGACGCCGGAGGCGCGTTCGATTTCACCAATCTGACGACAGAAAACATCGAAGCGGTGGAGGTTGTGCGGGGACCGCAGTCGGCGCTCTTCGGCTCGGACGCCATGGCCAGCACGATTCAACTCTTCACCCGGCGCGGGCGAGCGGAAACGGCCCGGCCGCACTTTTCCCTCAGTGCGGAAGGAGGCAACAACAACACCTGGCGAACGCGCGCCGGCCTGAGTGGTGAGGCCAATCTCGTTGACTACTCCCTCCACTGGACGCGGCTTTCCACCGACAACCGGGAACCCAACAATTTCTTCCACAACACCTCTCTCTCGGCCAACGTGGGCTTGACCCTGGGCGAGAACACATCGCTGCGGCTGATTACGCGCGGTGAGTTGGGCCGCGTGGGCACGCCCGGCCAGACGGCTTTCGGCCGCCCCGACCTGGACGCCTTCCTGCGGCGCCGCGACGCCGATGTGGGGCTGAGCCTGCGAAACCAGACAACCTCCTTCTGGGAGCAACGCCTGCGCTACGGCTTCGCCCAGTCGCGCCAAGTTTCGCGGAACCTGATTGCTGACCCGCCCTACGTACCTCGCTTTGAGGGCCGTGTGGCGCAGTGCTTCGATTTCTTCACCGGCACTTTCGGGCCCTGCCTGTTCTTCGACTTCACCAGTGATTTCTTGAACCACCAGCGCCGCCACCAACTCAGCTACCAGAGCGACTGGCGCCTGGGCTCGGTCGGCCACGCCAGCGGGCAGCACCTCGTGACCTTTGCCTTCGAGTGGGACGGTGAACAAGGCTTCCTAGGCGATCGCCTGGGGCCGGGCACTGAGGTGAATGCGCGGCGGGACAACTTCGGCTGGGTCTTTCAGTGGCAGGGCCTGTGGAAGAGCGTGTTTCTCACCGTCGGCGGCCGGCTGGAGGACAACGAGAGTTTCGGCACTTCGGCCGTGCCGCGCGTTTCGCTGGCGTACTTCCTCCGGCAGGGTGGTGCCCGGCTGGGAGCCACCAAGCTGAAATTCAATTTCGGACTGGGCATCAAGGAGCCCAGCCTGCTGGAGTCTTTCAGCCCCGGCCCCTTCGTTGTGGGCAACCCGGCTCTGGTGCCGGAGCGCACGCGCAGCTTCGATTTCGGGG
Source organism: Candidatus Acidiferrales bacterium (assembly GCA_035282985.1). Classification (GTDB taxonomy): domain Bacteria; phylum Acidobacteriota; class Terriglobia; order Acidiferrales; family 2-02-FULL-67-57; genus DATEUS01. Next base: position 1,160 of record DATEUS010000127.1, on the reverse strand, counting down.
TGGAACAACGCTTCTGGTTCGAGCGCGGGAAGCTGGAAGTGAACCTGTTCGACAACCGTTTTCGCAACTTGATTGGCTTCGAGATCACCGACTTCACCACCTTTGGCGGCTCCTTCTTCAACGTCGGCCGCACCAAAGCCAGGGGCACGGAAGTGGTGCTGGAGCTGGCGCCCGGGCGCGGCCTGCGCGGGCGGGGCAGCTACACCTTCCTCGACTCGCAGGTTACCGAAAGCGGCACGGTGTTCGACCCGGTCTTCGAGGAAGGCAACCGCCTGCTGCGCCGGCCCAAGCACTCGGGGGCGCTGGAACTTTTCTGGGACTGGCGGCGGCTGACGGTGTCTTCGACTACACTGTTTGTCGGGCGGCGCACCGACAGCGACTTTTCCTTGCTCGGTCTCACCTCCAACGAAGGCTATGTGCGCTGGGACCTGGCCTGGAACTATCGCTCTGCTCACCGGGTCACCTACTTCGGCGTGGTTGAGAATCTCCTCAATCAGGACTACATGGAGGTCCTGGGCTTCCCCGCCCTCAAGCTGACGTTTCGCGCCGGGGCGCGGGTGGAGTTCTGAGCCAACCGCCAAGCGTTTGCGAAGGGCGCGGGTTTCTGCTTGCCCGCCTGCGGGAGAGCGTGCTACTTTGGCGCTCCCTTGGAGCCAACGCGCGCTCGCGCTGCTTGAGTGGTCAATGAAGAGAGGTCCCGCCCGCATCTCCTTGCCTGCCGTTTTTCTGCTTCTTTTCCTTCTCGCGCCGCCCGCAGAGGCGCAACAGCCGGCCGGCCCTCCGCCCAGCGCCGACATCGTGGAAATCCTGGCTGACTCGCAGCAGAAGGCGGGTGACGTCTACCTTCTGCGCGGGGACGTCGAGGTCCGCTACCGCGAGACAACGCTGACGGCGGAGGAGATCACCTACGACGAGAAACAGAGGACGGTGGAAGCCCGGGGCAGCGTTGTCTTCGAGCGCGGCGACGACCGTCTGGAAGCCCAGGATGTCGCCTACAACCTGCGGACCGGTGTCGGAAGCTTCCAAGGGGTCGAAGGCACGGTGGGCGCGCCCCCGCGTCCCACCGATAGCTACCTGGTAACGACCAATCCCTTCTACTTCAAAGCCGAGCGGGTCGAGCGCCGCCGCGACGGCAGCTACCTGGTAACCAACGGCTGGGT
>DATEUS010000126.1:0-3797 GCA_035282985.1 Candidatus Acidiferrales bacterium | reverse complement strand
TCCGGATGCGCTCCGAGCGCCAGCACATCGAGCTTCGAGCTTCGGACTCTGCTCATCGCGCCCCCTGCGCTTTCTCTGCGTCCGCTGCGCCTCTGCGGTGAGCTGTCTCTTCCTGCAAACGTCGCCGCAGCTGCTTGATGTCCAGGCGGTGCTTGGCCACCTTGCGGCCGTCGAGCAGCAGCACGGGCACTTCTTCTCCAAAGCGGCCCGCCAGCATGGCGTCGGTGTCGACGTCTACCTCGCGCAGCTCCACGCCGAATTCGCCGAGCAGCGGCTCGAGCTGCGCCTTCATTTCATCGCAGAGATGGCAGCCGCCGCGTGTGTAGAGCGTCAACTCCATGACGAGCTTCGCATTATAGGGGAAGTGACGTAAGATGCGAAGTTTCCAAGGAACGCGAAGATGGCAGAAAAGCCGTTGCAGGGGCAGGTGGCGCTGGTGACGGGCGGGGCGAAGCGCCTCGGCCGGGCGATTGCGCTGGCGCTCGCCGGGGCGGGCGCGCGCGTGGCGGTGAACTACAACACTTCGGAGAAAGAAGCCGCTGACCTGGTGAAAGAAATCCAGCGGCAGGGAAGCGAGGCGGCGGCGATTCAAGCCGACGTCAGCCGGCCGGGCGAGGTGAAGAAACTGGTGGCGGCGGCGGAGAAGCAGCTCGGGGGAGTAGACATTCTCGTCAACAACGCCGGCATCTTCGCCCGTTTCGCCTGGCAGGAAATCACCGAAGCCGACTGGGACCGCTTCATGAACACCAACTTGAAATCGCAGTTTTTTTGCGCGCAGGTGGTGGCGCCGGGGATGAAACGGAAGGGCCGCGGCCGCATCATCAACATCGCTTCGCTCGGGGGGCTGCTGGCCTGGCCGGCCTTCATCCCCTACGGGGTGTCGAAGGCGGGGGTCATCCACCTGACGCGGCTGCTGGCGCGGGCGCTGGCGCCGGAGATTCAGGTGAACGCCGTCGCCCCGGGCACCATCCAGTTTCCGGGCGAAGAGCCCGATGAGAACTACATCCGCCGGGCGCCGCTCAAGCGCAGCGGCACCGGGGACGACATCGCCCAGACGGTGCTGTTTCTCTCGACCGAGGCCAGCTTCATCACCGGCCAAGTGTTCGTGGTGGACGGCGGCTACTCCATCGCCTAGTGGAGACTCTTCCTCGTTCAACCCAGCGGCTCCCGCCGCTGGGGACAGGCAAGAATGCCTGTCCTACCGGGCAAGAGTTGTCGCCGTCAGGGGAGGACAGACATTCCTGTCTGTCCGTGAGGCTACGGCGTCGCGCTGCCGAGAGTCACGCTTCTTTGTAGAGCCAGGCGCCGAGCTGGGTGCCGATGATCGTTTCCACGAGCCCCTGGGCGCCGGCAATGAGCGCAAGATTCATCGGCCAGAGGCCGACGCCGGCGTAGGCCACCGTGGGCCAGAAATAGCCGACGAACCAGACGGCGACGGCGGCAATCGCGGCCGTTTTGGGACCCGGGTTGAAGCGCGGCCGGATGGCGGCGTAGAACCAGACGCAGACCAGCCCGTAGAGGAACCCTCCGCCCAGGAAAAACGCCATGATGGCGGGGTTTTGCTCCCAGGCCTTGGTGTCAATCCCCAGCTTGGCAAAGGCGGCCGTCCACTCCTCCATCATGATCGTGCCGCCTATGCCCTCTCCGATGTTGACCACCAGGCCACACAACAACCCGCCCAGGATGACCCGGCCCCAATTGATTTTTCCCATTGCGCCCCTCCTTTTTCGGGGCAGCCCGCAAGCCCCGCCGAATCTTGGGGTTAGAGCCTAGGGGAAGCCGGCCCCGGGGGTCAAGGGGAGTTTGGCCTCCGGTTTGCTGCAACCTTCAGGCGCCTGGCTGCATCCATTGGTTGGAACGATTCCAAGGAAAGGAGGTGATTCCGCATGGCGGTTGCCACCATGAAGGCTGTCCGCACGAACGGCGGGCGAATCTCGCGCAAGCACGCCCCCTACGCGCATTTGCTGCGCACGAAGCGCGCCGAGCTCCTCGATCACCTGTGGGATCACCGCCAGGAAATGGTCGTCGAGCGCGTGCCCGAAGATGGTGTCGGGCTGGCCAGCCTGACGCTGCTCGAAGACCTGACCGTTGGCGCGCTCCAGCGCGAACAGCAGCTCTTGAGCGAAGTGGACGCGGCCCTGGTCCGCCTCCGCGAAGGTGTCTTCGGCCTCTGCGAGCGCTGCGGCGAGGAAATTCCCGAGCGGCGCTTGAAAGCGCTGCCCTGGGCGCGCCTGTGCCTCGACTGCGCCGAGCGGCGCGCAGCTCTCTCCCTCAACAACTAAGCGATTTCCCTAAAAGTAGGGTGTAGGGACGTCACCCCAGCGGACCGTGGCGGGCGGGGTCTCCCAGCCGAGCACCAGGTGGTTACCGAGGTCTACCTTGACCAGGGCGATGGGCTGGCGCTTGACCCCGCGCTTGACGATGTCCAGCCCGTCCGCCGCGTCATAGCCATAAACCTGCACGCGCGTGAAGAGAACCTTGAGTCGGTTGGGGTCGAAGTCCCGCGGGGTGTAGTGCCCGCCGGTGGGCTGGGCCTCCATCGGCAAGTCGGGCAAGCGCCAGTCCATGGGCACCACGTAGGCCAGGAATTCATTGTCGCTCAACCCGTAGCCGTGCGCGGCCATCTGCTGGGCGACGGCCGGATCGGCAAGCGCCATCTGGACGGCATGCTCGAGCCGGGCGGTGTCAAGCTGCGCGGGCGAGAGCACGGCCAGGTCCTGCGTGGCGTAGTTAGCGACGTGGCGGAGCGAATAATCTTGCAGCCAGAACCCGCCCGCCACCGCCGCCCCGACCAGCAGGCCGTAGGCCGCCACCACCGCCAGCGCGCGCGCCGCGCCCCGCTCCGGCAGCCAGCTCGGGGCCCAGCCAAACCAGCTCCGCGGGAAGAACATCCCCGTTCGCCCGAGATAGTCTTGATAGCTCACGCCGTAGCGCGCGAGGCAGCGGCGCTCTTCGTGCCGCGCCAGGAAGTAGTAAAGGAAGAGCATGGTCACGTAGCCCGCCAGCACCAGGAAGCGCGGCCAGTGGAGCATGACCCCGATGCCGATGATGGTCACGGCCAGATACTGCGGGTGGCGAATCCAGCGGTAGAGCAGCCCCGTCACCGGCTGCCCGCGCCGGAAAAACTTGGTGAAATAGATCTGGACGAAACCCACCAGGAACAGCGCCACCCCACCGAAGAAGATGGCTTCGTCAATCTCGCCCAGGGCCGCGAGCGCCGGCGAAGAAGTTTGCGAGAAGTGCGGCAGGAAGAACTGATCGAGCCAGGCGGTGGCCGGCGAGCGCCCGAGGAAGTTCAGGAAGTGCGCGTAGGCGGAGTAGTAGTAGAGCGCGAAGGGGCTGATCATGAAGAGGATCTCGAAAACGATAACGATGTAGACCAGCCAGACGGCGGGCTTCCACCAGGCATGTTTGTCATTCATCCGAGCTGCCCTCGGGAGGGCACGACTTCGCTTTGCTCTGGCGTCGAGTCCCGGGGTCTCTCCCACGGCGTCAGGCGCGGGACAAAGCGCGGGACGCTCCGGCAGTACTCTTCGTATTCTGCGCCGAACTGGGAACGCAAGGCCGGTTCCTCGTAGACGACGACGAACAGTGCCAGTAAACTCGCGAAGACAAGCAAATACTGCAGTCCGGCAGTCAGAGACCCCCAGAGAGCCGTTTCTCCTATTACAACCAGACTCGCACCGATGTACATGGGGTTGCGGACGTATCGGTAGAAACCAGAGATAACCAGTCGGCGCGGTGGATCAAAGGGGGCCGGCGTTCCGATTCCCGTCCAGGCAAAAGCGAAAACACAG